>JBBRJN010000218.1:0-5902 GCA_038219365.1 Kiritimatiellia bacterium
ATATCAACGATAAAGCATGGACTGTAAATGGGTATCAATCAAATGTAAAGAAGAGTAAAAAAAACAAAACTAACCTTATTGATATACCGAATTACGGGGTCCGAGCCGTGCGATACATGGCCAGGACGTTGTTGACCGGAATGTCCGGGCCAAGGATCTGGCTGGGGGCGAAGATGTAGCCGCCGTCGCGTCCCATGACCGCGACTGTTTCGCGGACATGGAGGGACACGTCCTCGGGATTACCGAAGGGCAGTACGCGCTGGGTGTCGATGCCGCCGTGGAAGACGATGCGGTCACCAAAACGCGCCTTGAGGTCGGAGGGGTCCATACCCTTGGCGGTGACTTGGACCGGGTCCAGGATGTCGACGCCCACCTCGATGAGCAGCGGGATCAGCGGGGCGATCGCGCCGCAGGAGTGCATCATCACCTTGAGCCCGTAGCTGTGCGCCAGCGCGGTCAGGCTGCGGATGTTGTCGAAGAAGAAGTCAACCCACATATCGGTGCTAAAGAGCAGCGCCTCCTGGCTGCCGAAATCGTTACCGAAGAACCAGACGTCGAGCCGTCCTTTGAGTGCGTCGAAATAGGCCGCGTTGAGTTCCAGATACATCTCGGTCATGCGGTCGACCAGCGTGTGCGCGACCTCCGGCTCGGCGGCCAAGGCGCAGAGGAAGTTCTGAAAGCCCAGCATGCGGTAGCTGTCGCCGAGAATGCCGGTCCAGAGACCGCCCACGCGCACGCGGTCCGCGTTCGCGTCGGCCTCGGCCTGCAGCGGCGTAAAGTCGAAGTCGGCCTTGGTCAGCCATGGAAACGCGAGGATATCCGCGACGGTTGACGTGTCGGAGAAGGGTCCGCTAAGGGCTTCGTCGACAGCGAACTTGCTGTCGAAGGCGCTGCGTTGCCAACGAATGCCGAGGGGACAGGTACGTTCGGTCTCGGTGAGCCTCAGGCGCGGTCGGTGCTTGTAGAAGGGCAGCGCGCCTTCGTTCTGAGAGAGATCGCGTCCCGGCAGATAGAAAAAATCGCACCCCAGCCGGTTGAGCAGATCACGTTCGGTGTCCACGCCCAGTGCGGCGCGCAGGTGCCGATCAGTATCTGGATGCGCCAGATAATCGACCGGGGGTCTATCCGGCATACGGTGTTCACAAGTTAATTTAAAGCGTTCGTGAGCGGTCATCATGTGTTCCTGTCGGGGTTCGATGAAAGGTGCTGTCAGGAAGGTTCATCATGGGCTTCAGTGTCAGGGGCGAAAGGCGCGGGAACGGACAGAGGAGACCTCGATATCGAAGACGATCTTATGCGCGGGTGATGAGACGGAGGGATAGCCTTCGCCGAGATAGAGCCACGTGGCTTGGGGCGCGTGCCGGACTTCGGCAGCCGGGTTGGGGTCAAGCGTGGCGCGGGTGAGGTCGCCCTTCGAGAAGAGCGCCAAGCGCTGCCATGCGCCGGGCGTGACGTTACCACAGGGCACTGCCACGCCGTTGGCGCAAAGCATGATGACGGGTCCGCGGACGAGCACGCGAGCGGGCTGGTTGGCGTCGCCGATGGTACAGAGCGTGCCGTCGCCGGAGGGTTCGATCCGGAAGGCGAACGCAAGTTCAACGGTGTCGCCGGCCGCGCGCTTGTTGGCCTCCAGCTCAACGCCTGTAGATGCGGAGCCGGTGAAGCGCAAGACATGTCGGCCGTCGGTCTCGGCGCATGCCACGGATGAGAGCGTGCCGTTACTGGCGGACGTCTCGGACGCCCGAATCGCGGCGGTCCCAGAGGTCCCGCCGTACTTGGCTAGGGCATCGGCGTTCGCGGCGTCGAAGAGGCGGTTGGTGCCGTCGATGGTCAACGAACGAATCGAGCCTTCGAACGCGGTGAGGCGGCTGCTGGCGGGATTGGGGCCGAAGAGTGTGGCTGAGGTGCCGGACAACGAGCGGCGTCCGGGCTTGAAGGTGACGCGCTCGGTCTGACCGTTCACAGAGAAAATGACTTCGCCTTTCGGGTAGTCGATGGCGATACCCACGCGGTTCCAGCGGCCTCGCAGAACGGGGAGTGTGGAGCGGATGTTTTCGGCGGGGGTGCCGAGATGAACGAAGCAGGTGCCGGAGAGTCCCCAGACAAAGCCGCTCGTGGGACCACGGTTATCGAAGAGCACACCGTCGTCGTCCGGGTTGACCTGCGCTTCAGCACAGAATCGGTCCGTCAAGACAGCGGGCGCGGCGCGGCATTTGAGCGACAGCCCTCCGCTGAGCGTGAGGGTTCCATTCGTGAGGACGCATTGCGGTGCGGGGGGAAGGTTTGCGCGCGGGTAGAGATAGAGCTGGTCTGGGGCCGGTAACGGCGAGACGCGCACGACGCGGATATTGCGCAGGCCGCAGGTGCCCTGACTGTAACAAATCATGAGCGAGTCAGCATGAAGATCCATCTGCGGGTAGGCGACTTGCGGTTCGCGATCGCTCAGGCCGATGCCGGCGGTGAAATCGATGCCGCCGCCGCGGTTGACGAAGAGCGCGAGGTTACGACGATCCGCGCCGAAGAGACCTGTGGGCCAGTCGTTGTGAATCATGAGGAAGCGGTCAGAGTCGGGCTGCCGCAGGAGGTGCATGCGCGAGACGACGGTTTCGAGCGGCACGAAAGCGTGCGGCGACCAGGTTGCGCCATGGTCGTGCGAGACCGACCAGGTCAGTGTTTGGGCGGCCGTGACGGTGGCCTTTTCCAAGGCAGGGATGAGGTTGTTGCGGGCGAACATAAGGACTGAGCCGTCGGGTTGTTCGGTGACGGTGGGCTCCCACTGCCGCCAGTCAAGGCCGGGCAGCGTTGTGCCGGGGGAGACCTGCCACGTCGCGCCGTTGTCATCGGAGAAGAGCACGCTGTTGCGTTTCTCAAGCCACTGCCAGCCGGACTTGCCAGCCGGTGCCGAGGCGGAGAGCGGCCCCATCATCGTGACGGGGGCGAGCACGCGTCCGGTGCTGAGCCGGACCGGGTTCTGGGTCGGAAAGAGGCGGAACGCCTTGCCGTCGATGACTGGGTTGGCTTGGCCGTCCCATGTCAGCAGGCGGTTTTTCCAGAGACCGTCAGGCGACTCCAGCACGGAGAGGTAACAGCCGTTGTTTGCGTCCTTGGAGTTCTGGCTCCAGAGGCACCAGAGTTGAGTGCCCACCACGAGCAGGTTCGGCTGCCACTGCGTTCCTTTGGGGCAGGGGACCGGGTTGGCGGAGAGGTTCGAATCTGAGAAGGCTGGGCGGGGCGCGGACCAGGTCAGGCCGTCGCTGCTGGTACTGACATAGTTGAGCTGACCGGGAGCGCCTTCCTCGGGAATCGTGTTGGCATTCCAGACGCAGAACCAGCGGTCGCCGAACCAGGCGACGCTGCTGTCATGGTTGTAGCGCAGCGGTTGGCTCGCAGCGTCGCAGACGAGCGCGCGTTCGATACGCGGCTGGTAGACGGCGTAGCCGCGCCAAGCCGCGTCATCTGCGAGAAGTGGCGAGGCGGCGCATATTTGGAGTGCGGCGGCAAGCGGTAGCCCGCGCGACGCCGCTTTTGCTGCGCGGGACAAAACAGGCCAAACACCCATTTTGAAGAACGAGCGTGACCGGCTTCGCGCTCGCTGCGTGACTTGCGGCGAAAGTACGCCGGAAAAGCGGTGCCGCGCTACGCTTGTCACCGCACTCCAAACTATAGAGCTGTCAGTCATGGGGCTTTCGGAATTATTTTCCCAAGCAGGAAGAATTTACGCTCCGGATACCAGAGTACGGGAAGGCCGTTGCGAACGGTGAAGCTGGAATAGAGCGCGAGGTCGGTGCGGCCTTTGGTGCCGGGCTTGCCGAGGCTGACGCCGTCGTGATCGAAGAAGAGCGTCGGCTCATCGAACCAGATCGGCTGATCCGCACCGGCCTTGAACGTGCCGTGTACAATGGTGATCGGGCGACGGTGATCGCTTGTGTCGGTGGGGCCGTAGTTCTTGTAGTGACCGTCGTGGTTGTGGATGAAAAGCACATAGTTGCCGCTACCGGCCGCATTGCCTCCCATGTCGTACATCGGGCAGGGAGAGAGTGGCTGCAACAACGGCGCTCCGCCGTCCTTGCGCAGCAGCGGGCGCGGCTGTGTCCACGTTTCACCGATGTCAGAGCTGAGGCTCCAGTAGGGGCTTCCTGAGGCGGTGCGCATCGTACAGAAAAGGCGTCCGTCCGGCAACTTCACGACGGTCGGCTCCTGGCAGGCGCTGACTTCGGGGTGGCCGGGGAACGGCACGGAGAGCGCTTTTTCGTTCATGGCGAACCAGCTGATCCTCAGATCCTTCACCTCGGGATTTTCGTCCACGTTTTCGAAGCGCATGAACTCGACATGCGAGTCGGCGGAGATCCACGACTTGGTCGGATTCGGGGTGACGGCGAAGCTGGTCCAGCGCGTGATTCCCGCGAAATATTTTCCGTCTTTGCCGAGGCGATTCGGCTTTTGCCAGCAGAGGATATTGGGCGGCATAGTCGGATCGGGGTTGTCGCGGATGCTGCGCGGAAGCGGGATATTCTGCGGCTTGGACCAAGTGGCGCCGTTGTCGTCGCTGAAGATGCCGTGGAGCCAGCCGGTGTGGTGCGGGAAATTGTCGACCCGTCCGATGTGCTGGCTGTAGAGCATGTAGATGCGTCCGGATTTGCTGACGAGCGGGTAGCCCCAACTCGCCATGAACCCGTCGCCGGGTTTCTTCGGCCCCGCGATGATACGGGGCTTGGTCCAAGTCTTGCCCTCATCGGCGCTGCGTGCAAAGGCGATGTGCTGATCGGGCTGCGATTCGGCCGAGCTTTGTGTCCACACGGCCATCAGCGAACCGTCGGGCCCATCAAAAACGAGAAAGTGTTCATTGCCCGTATCGTTCACGCCGGTATCGGTGACTTCCGGCACGAAGACGATAAAGTCGGGCTTGGTGATGTGGAGTTGGGACGGGATGCGTGCCTTGAGGTCGGCAGGCGTCGCGATGAAGTTGGAATTTTTCTTCGTGGGTGGCTGTTGGGCAAGGCAGGCGAAGGCGAGCGCCGCCGCGGCCATCGCGAGCGCTGTTGTCGTTCGGTGTTTTTTCATGAGTTTTTCCTTGGGTTAGACGTCTGCCCGCCGTTCGCCGTGGCGAAAAAACGGATCTTCCCGTTGAGCATGATCACGCGCCACCCGTGGTACTGCGACAGCGAGGAGCGTGTGCCGCCGATCACTTCGTTGGCGGACGTGGGTAAGCCGAGACCGCGATGAGCCATGCTGTCGGCGAGGAGTGCGCCGAGCGCGAGCTGCCCCGGCGTGTTGAAGTGGACGGCGTCGGTGTTGACACCGAGGCCTTCCGTGCGGATCATGAACACATGTGGTATCGCTGCGGGTGAGCCCGAATCCTGATCCGCGTCGGACAGCGCCTGACGTACGTCAACAGAGCCCGGGCGTGTTTGATAAGGGAGTATCCGTGCGCAGACAAAGGGCAGGTCGGGCGCATTGAACTGCTCGCGGACGCGCCGGATGAAGCGGGCCAGATTCTGCGCATAAGCAGCACCGGTCGCGGCGACCGTAGCGTCCGCCTCGCCCTGCACCCAGACCATGCCGGAGAGGACGGGCGTGTCGCCTTGCGCCCGCAGCGCGGACAAGGCGTTGGTGACCGTCTGCACAAAGGTGGTGAACTCGACGCCGAAAGAGGCCGTGTCGGCGGCGTTCGTGCCCGGATACCAACTCGTAACCTCGTAAGCGAGCGGTTCCGTCGTCAGCTTGGTGCCGCCCTTGGCGTGTTTGATGAGCGCGATGTTCTCGTCTGGAAGCGCCTCGGACATCCGATAGGCGAAGGTTAGCTCTGGACCGAAGTTGTTGGCGCTGATCCCTGCCGGTTTCAGCGGGTTCCATTGGTTAGCGGGTAGTGAACAGTGTACGCTGGGCGAGTGGTACAGGCGTA
>JBBRJN010000219.1:0-5885 GCA_038219365.1 Kiritimatiellia bacterium
GTCTGGGACGCGCCAGACCCGCGCTGCCAGAGCGGGCAGATGCCCGTTATTGCTGACCGAACTGTGCGCCGTGCTGGAGGTCGAGCCGGTCATTGATTCCGGATTCCAGATGACCGTGACTTCTGATATCCGCCTGCGGCATCTTGCAGCCGATCGCCGCGCTGTAACCGACCACCGCCTTGACAGAGTCCGGAGGGTCTAAGCGGCTATGCGCTTTACGCGCCTCAGGCGATCAGCCGTCTGGCCAGTTCGGCGGCCGACGCCGCGTCCGGTGAATAGCCGTCCGCGCCGATTGAGTCGCAGTACGCCTGGGTCACCGGCGCTCCGCCGATGATCACTTTAACGGGGAGGCCCGCCGCGCGGATCGCCTCGACCGCGCCTTTCATGCTCGGCATGGTGGTCGTCAGCAGCGCCGAAAGCCCGACGATCTTCGCACCGTGCTCCTTAGCCAGCGCAACAAACTTATCGGGCGCCACATCGACTCCCGCGTCGATCACCGCGAACCCCGCGCCTTCAAGCATCATGATAACCAGGTTCTTGCCGATGTCGTGCAAGTCCCCCTTCACCGTGCCCATCACCGCTGTCGCGACGGCCTGTACGCCCGCCTTGATCAGGTGCGGCTTGAGAATCTCCGTGCCCGCTTTCATCGCGCGCGCCGCCACCAGAACTTCCGGCACGAACACCTCGTTCCGCTTGAACCGCTGCCCCACTTCGCCCATCGCCTCCAGCAGGCCCCTGTTCAAAATATCCTGCGCCGAAACGCCTTCGGCCAAGGCGGCCTCCACCAGCTTGCGGACATCGGCAACCTTGCCGCTTTTCATCGTCGTTTTCAGCCTCTCATAGTCCATCATTGCGTCATCCTTTCGGTGAATTCCAGCTTTACAACCCAGCCGGCGGTCGAGCAGTCGTTAACAGGCAGATGCTTCACGCGCAGACACCGGTCCGGTGTCTGGTCATGCAGGCGCGGCAGGTCAACGACATCGCAGGCCACGTGCTCGCCCGTGTTCAACAGCGTCGCGCGCTGCGGCAGCACCGTTAAAGGAGGAAGAAAAACCGATGTGGTCTCCGGCTCTTGACAAATATGCACATACAGCGTATTGCCGCGGCGCGTCAGCACCACGTCACGGTTGCTGGTCAACAGGCTGGCCGGCGACACGTCCCAGAACGATTCCCGCACCGTGCCGAGCCATTTCCCGATACGCCGCAGAATCGCGGCGGACGTGACGTCGATGGCGCCGTCGGGCTTCGGGCCGACATTGAGCAGGTAGTTGCCGCCTTTCGCCAGAATCTTCTGGATGCTGCGAAGGAGATGGCTGTCGCTATAGTAGTCTTCGTCCTCGCGCCAGCCCCAGCTCTGGTAACCGACCGCTTGGCAAGCCTCGACCGGCGTATCGAACCACGGCTTCGTATTGACGGAACTGTCCCAATCGCGTTCGGGCGTGCCGAAGTCCCCGTCGTCATAGCCGCGGTTGTTGATGACGGCCTTGGGCTGGAGCCCGCGGATCAGCGCGTTGATGGATGGGTCGCGGTGCTTGATGACATTGGCGTCCCACCAGAAACCGTGAATCTCACCGTAGTTGGTGCATAACTCGCGCACTTGCTCTTTGACGAAATCGAGGTAGCGTGCGAGATCAGGCTGGTCGCCGGGTTCGGAGGCCGTCCTTTCATATGACCGCCCCGCCGCGGGATAGTTCGGCTGGTGCATGTCGGCACAGGAGTAGTAGAGGCAGAGCGGAAATTTGCGTTTATGGCAGGCGGCGGCAAGTGCGGCAAGCGTGTCTTTTCCGTAAGGCGTCCGGGTCACGTTGTACGCAGTCTGCTTCGTGTCCCACATGCAGAACCCGTCCACGTGCTTTGTCGTGAAGGTGAGGTAACCCATGCCCGCCTCCTGCGCGAGGTCGAGCCATTCCTCCGGGTTGAACCGTGTCGGATTGAACTGACGCATCAGCGGGGCATACGCCGCGCCGCTGAGTTTTTTGCGAAACATGTGCTGTTCATGCCACCCCGCAACCGAGTAAATTCCCCAGTGGATAAAGAGGCCGAACCGCTTCTCGAAAAACCAGTCTCGCCCGTCGCCGAAGCGCCGCATCGGACCCGGGTCCCCCCGGCCGATCCACGGCAGCATCACACCCGCCGCGGCAAGCGCGGTGCCGGTCTGGAGGAATCTTCGCCGGTTCACTACCCGATCTCCAAGCACACCACCTCGTTGACCGACACGCGGGGCACCGTCACTTCAACCCCGCCGCCGACCTTGCGGGCTCGCAGTTTGGTGTCAGCCAGCACCGCGCGCGCAGAAACCGTCTTCAGCGGCAGGTTCAGGCGCACCCGCACATCGCTGAGCGGAACGGGGTCCTCGTGCACCTCCGGATGCGGGGGAGCCTTGCGGAGCGGCGACCAGTTGATGAGATGAACCAGATAGCGCTCGGGACGATGTGACTCTTTTCGGGCCGCCTGGTGCGTGACCGTGATTTCAGTGTTGAGCGGCGCGCTGGTCTCTGCAATGATCCGTGACGGGAACACGGCACGCAGCACCTGCTCGAACGCGGCACGATAGATCCAATATCCCGAGCGGTAATAACTCTGGCCGATCGGAAAACCCACAAGCCCCACGCGACCGCTGCTGGCAACCGTCGCATACTCAGTGAGGTGATCGAACGGCGACTGCCGATGGCTGGTATAGTGCTCGCCGCTGCGCTGAAAGAGCGGCTCTCCCAAACGCGCATACACGTTGGCGGGCGACAGCGCTTTCCACTGCGAAGCCCCGTCATAGAGCGCATATTCGTAAGCCGGGATATCGCCCGTGAACGCGGTCTGCGGCACGAGGTAGGCGGGCTTGTACGGCGAAAGCCCTGCGTAAACGAAGCCGTAGCGCTCCAGCCACGTCTTGTCCGTGCCCGCCTGTAGCCCGGCCTGATGACTGGCGATCACGGCACCGCCCGCCGCAATGTAGGCGTGCAGACGCTCGACCGTCGCGGCATCGGGGCTGAAGCCATCCGGCAGCACGACCAGCCCGTACCGTTCCCACGGCTGCCCCGGTTCGACCACGTCAAACTGAAGCCGCGCTTCGAGCATCAGCTTAGTCATCCCGTACAGGTAATCATCGCGCAGGCGGTCAAAGGGCACCGCTGGAATCATCAGCGCCGCTTCGGTGACAGGCGCGGCACCCTCCAGCCACGGCTCCAACCGTTTGATGCGCCCGAAGGATTTCCCGAGTACGTGGTAGACGGCTGCGTCCAGTTGACCCGAGGGCGGCATCTGGTCGCCGACATCGCAATGCGCGGCGTTGGCCACGATGCTGGCGAGTTCCACATCGAGTTGCTGCGGCAGTTTCAGCCCGCCGAAATCAGCCCAGGATGACACGAAGCGCCCCGTCATGCCGTAGACCGGCACGCCGAAATTGCGTTGATAGCGGATCTGCGCCGGGGCATAGAAATAGCCCCAGCCACCGGTGGGCAAAGCCTCGATATCGATGTTGTCGAGCAACCCCGCGCGCTGCCCGACACAGGCCAAGCCAATATCGTTAAAGTCCACCAAACAGCCGGGACGCGTGGCACGGACAAGCTCGCGCATGCGCCGGTGCCAGTCGAGAAACAGCCCGTTCTTGTGCTCACGCTGGGCTTCGGCATCGTTAGGGTCCTTGCCCGCCGCAGTGATCTGCCGCTTGCATTCCGGGCAGAAACACTCGGGACCGATGGGCTCCGCCATGTCGAACCAAGCCCCGTCGATTTCATACTTGGACACGAACTCGCGCGTGTGGTCATCCATGAGTTTGAGATAGTCCTGATGGGCCAGACAGAGCGCGGTCCAACCCGGAGTCTCGCCGGGCTTCGGCAAATAGTTCGTTCCGTCACGCTTGATGACGAGCCACTCCTTGTGGGCAGTGGCGAGGTGATGATCCCACGTCGTACAGTAGTAGGCGTAAACGGCGATCTTGCGCTGGCGGCAGGCCTTAACCTGCTCGCCGAGCAGATCAATCGACAGTCCCGGATGTACGGGGCCGAACGTGCTCGGGTAATAGAACAGGCCGTGCATGTCCTTCGCGAAGACGACGATCGCGTCGACGTTGCCCGCAACCAAGCGGTCCCCCCACTCGTCCGCATTGAACTTCGCACCGATCTTCGGCACATGGGTTGAATTGTGGAAATCCAAGTGAACCTTCCGCCACGGACGTGATGGCATCGTTTCAAATCTGGGATCGATCCATCGTTTCGACCCCTCTATGTTCGCGGCACGTTCTGGAGCCGCCGCAAACGAAGGCCGTACCTGGGTGGCAACCGCCCCCACGCCGAGTGTGATCAAAAATTCGCGCCGATTGAATTCGTTCATCTGTCCTCCCTTTCAGACCCCTGCATGCAGTCCTTTGTACTCCACAAGCTTCTCTTTTTTGATGCCGGTTACTGTTCCGTAGCGTTTCATGGGGCCCTCTTATTGAGGGGCGGGCACGGTGCCCCGCATTGAGTGATCACATCCGCCTTGCGGGCGGCGGGCGAGACGTTCCACTCCGTCAGCTTGCCGTTCTTCACCGTGCCGGTGATCACCGTCTGCAGCGGCGCGTGCAGCTTGAACTCGCAGTCCCAGTCGCGCGGCCACGCGGGCAGCAGAAAGATTTTCCGACCATCCGTCTGAAGCAGCAGCGACTGCACCGCCTTGAGCAGGATTCCACCATGATCCTGATCGGGGACCCAGTCGTAATTGGGGCCCCAGAAAGCCGGGAAACGCTGCGACGCGCACTTCTTACGGGCACGCTGGACCACGTAGTCCCGGGCCTCAGCGGTCTGCCCGAGATACGCCATGAACACGTCTTCCTGCCGCCAGCCGAACGCCCCGCGGTCTTTGCGGTGCTTAAGCGCCTCGGCCGCCCATTCGATGTTCGGCCGCCCAAGCCCGAACTGCCGGAACGGGAACACGGCATACAGTTCAGGGTTCTCACAGTTGCTCTTCTGCTTGAACGCCTGCGCGGGCGCCAGCATCGTCTTACCGTCGGGGCTCTGCGTCAGCGGCAACTCAGGGAGCTTTGCGCGCAGTGCCTGCCAGAAGGCGCGTTCCTCTGCCGTCGTCAGCGTTTCAGGCAACGCCAGGCAGCGTTCGGTGACCGCATACAGCCCCGCGAGCTCCGGCATCGGGTTGGTGCACTCCCACCAGGTCTCCAACGCTTGCGAGGGTGTCATCACGAGTTTACCGTCCGCGCCAGTCGGATAGTGCCGGTCGAAAAACGTGAGGATCTCCCGCACGCAAGGCAGCGTTGTGTCGTGCAGGAAACGCGTGTCGCCAGTGTAGTCATAGCGGTCAAGCGCGAAAAGGCTCAACTCCAGCCCGCTGACCCACTCCCACTTATGCCAGCGGCTAGCCTGAAGCTTGTCCACGCGCTCCTCAAACGGCTGCCACCCATAGGTCTCGCTGAACATGTCGCCCCAAAAATAGATACACTCCGGAATGTACGCGCCGGCGTGATTCAGATAGCGCTTCGTCCGGTAGATGAACTGCGGCAACAGGTCGCGCGCATACATCTGGAAGAGCGGCTCCATCAGGTCCGTGTCGCCGGACGCGCACATGGACAGGTAGGGCAGCCGCGTGTTCTGCCACCAATAGCCCGGGCCCCACCGCCGGTAGTCCGCATACGCGGGCTGGTCGCCGAACGGCACGGTGAAGAGCGAACCGTTGAACTTGATCGGATAGCGCCCGCGGCCCGCGCAGGCGTTGACGTAGCGCTGGAGTGTGTAACCGCGGCTGACGACGGTCGCGTCGTCGCCTTCGACCCGCCCTGCGAGAGGATCGCCCCCAAGCGGTTTGCCGTTGAGATAAACCCGTGCGTAACCGGTCGGCTCCACGACGGCCGCGACATGGTGCCAAACACCCGCCTTGAGCACCTTGTTGTACGACGAGGC
>JBBRJN010000220.1:0-5885 GCA_038219365.1 Kiritimatiellia bacterium
GACTTCGAGTTCACCCGCTGTTTCGGCCGCTGCTGCGGTCGTCGAGTAAAGACCGATCACGAGGCGGTGGCTGACGTTATTGGTCTGCCCGGGAGCACCGAGTACGACGCGGCCTTCGGCAATGCCGAAGCTGTAGAACCCTTGGGAGGGTCCGTCGCCGTTGGCTCCGATGTTCAGGATGGCATCGTTGAGATTGATGCTGGAGAAGGTGTTGAGGCCGGGGTAGGTGTAACGCACGGTACCCGGTCCGGTCTTGATCTGTCCGCCGGTGGGGGTCTGGATGCGGCCGCCGAAGGTGAGGTCACCGCCGGACTCGATGCGGATGACGGCGGCCCGATTGGGCGCTGTCACCGTGTAGCCGCGGTCGGTCGAGGCGGTGCCGCCGGTGAAGCGCAGCGTGCCGGGCCCGACGAGAAGGGTTCCGTCGATGGTGGCCGGCGCACCGAGCGCACTGGCGATTCCGGCATCCGCAATCGTATTGAAAGACAGCGTGCCGCAGCCGAAGGTTGTGGGCCCCGTATAGGTGTTCGCGGCGGAGAGCGTGACAATGCCGCCGCCGCTGGCCGACGCGTTGACGGCGAGAGCACCGGGGCCGCTGATGGTGGTGTTGAACGTGACGGCAGAAGAACTGAGGCTCGCGACCGCGAGCCCGCTGTCACCAAGGACGAGCGGAAGGTTGAAGGCATGAGAACCGGCGGTGGCGCTGAGCGCCGCTTGGAACGAACTGTTGGTGAACGTCATCGTGTTGCCGGAAAAGGTGTCGCCTGCGGCGTTGGCGAGAATCATTCTGCCAAGAAGCAGCGGTGAGAGGTCGTTGGTGACCGCGAGTACAGAAGGGGGCTGGTTTGTGAAAACAGCCGAATAGGCATCGCCGTTGGGGACTGCGTTGTTGAGCCAGTTGGCGGCGCCGGACCAGTTGCCGCCGGATGCGGCAGTCCAAGCGCATTGGGCTCCAGGCGTGCTGATAGGCAGATCGTCGCTGAAGGACCAGGCGGGCGGCAAGGGCGTTCCCACTATCGTACCGTCGGCGTTGGCGACGAGTTCGTTCACGGAAGTGCCCGTGCTGTCGTTGATCGGCCAGTATGCGACAAGTCCGCTTTCCGAACCGGACAAGCGGTGGCTCATCGACGAAGAGATCTCGGTTTGCGTGCGCACGCTGCTCCAGGCGCGGGCGTCGGCGATCTGGCCTCGGAAGCCCCAGGAATAGAGGTTGTTGTTGCCGATCGTAATGCCGGTGGAGGGCAGCGCCGCCGTAGGAAGCGTACCGGATTTATCCAGCACGCCGTTGATGTAGAGTTTGCCGGTACTGCCGCTGCGGGTGACGGCGATGTGCGTCCAGGTGTTGGACGCAATCGTGGTGTTGCCATCGAGAAAGGTTCCGCCAAGAAAGAAGCTGGGTTTGTTGTTGCGCAGCAAAACCACGAGTCGTCCCGTGTGGCCAGACGTATATTGGTCAATGATGTGATTCTCATTGGGGAAGGCGGTGGCTTTGAACCAGGCCTCTAAGGTGAAGTCCGACGTGGTGACTTTGGCTGGTGTATTGACGATCTGCGTGGCGTCCGTGAAGGTCAGCACATAATCGGCAGCGCCCACAGTACCCGGGAGCCAGACAGCCATGGCGAGGGTGATGGCGGAAACGGCGCGGCAGAACGAACGAACGGGAACGCGTGACAACGTATTGGCGAAAAGCAAAGTCATGATTAGCTCCTATGAGTAAGGTTTAATGCTTAGTATAGGTTAACGATGGGTGAAGGGCTATTGGCTAGGTGGCCAATGGCTAGATCTTGAGAATCCCTTTCTCAAACCCCCGCGTCACCGCCTCGGTGCGGACGGAGGCACCCAGCTTTCGCAGGATGGCCGAGACGTGCGCGCGCGCGGTCCGCCGCGAGATGCCCAGCAGCTTGCCGATCTCCCCGTTCGAGAAGCCTTGTCGCATGAGGTTGAAGACCTCCTGCTCACGCGCAACGAGAGCGTCTCGCCGCTCTCGTCCCCGTTCGGGCGGCCCAGCCCCCCCTGGTCGATTACGCTCAGCCCCTCGAACGCGCCGCGGATCGCCGCGAACAGCGCTTCCGGGTCCACGCTCTTGGTCACGTAGCCCGCCGCCCCGGCCGCCATCGACTGGCGGCGGTCCTCCTTCGCCTCGGAGGAGGTCAGCATCAGCACGCGCGCCTGCGGTGCCTCGGCTTTGAGCTGCCGGAGCACTTCGATGCCGTCGATACCCGGCAGGCTGATGTCAAGCAGCAGAACGTCGGGCCTGTGCTCGCGCCAGCCAGCCAACGCCGTGCGCGCATCGCTCGCCTGGGCCACGACCGAAAAACCGGGCTCACCCGAAAGCAGGTTCGCCAACCATGCCCGCATCACCGGGTGGTCGTCCACCAGCATCAGCCGGATTGTTCGGCCTTCCCTTCCACTCATCATGCACTCCTCCGTTAAGACCGTCACTCCGCCTCGCCCATTTCGGCATCATAGTCCCGCAGCATGACCGTTCCGCGCACGGCCGTGCCGCCGCCCGGATGGCTCTCGATCGCGAGGCAGCCTCCGAGCCGTTCCGCGCGCTCGCGCATCACGTCGAGTCCGAAGTGTCCGGCGCGGGCGCCACCTCGTCCGTCCTCGTCAACGAACCCGCGTCCGTCGTCGCGGACTTCCACCTCGACCCGCTCGCCCTCGCGCCGAACCGTCACCTGAATATGGCCGCACGCGGCGTGTTTCTGCGCGTTCAGCATAGCCTCCTGGATAATCAGCAGCAGGTTGCCGCCCACGAACTCCGAAACGTCCTCGAAATCGCCCTCGGTACGGCACGTAACCGCCGCGTCCCCGGCTCCGCGCACCCGTTCGACGATCGCCTCCAGCGCTGGCTCGAAGCGCTGTCCATGCGCCTGGAGGCTCCTGAGCGTCCACACGGAGTTGCGCAGCTCGTCGGACGCATGGCTCACCATGCGCCTCGCTACGTCGAGCTGGGGCCGCGACGCCGCGCCGCCCTTCGGACACGCCGCGAGTTGGAAGCCGATCCCGCCGAGCGTCTGGAGTAGTGTGTCATGCAGGTTCGCGGCCAGCCGGTTGCGTTCGCGCAGCGTCACAGCGGACTCGAGGGCCGCCTCGCGCCGGCCGTGCATCTCCTGCGCCAGTCGGCTTGTCGTCGCCCTCACCCGCCGGTGCAGGAGCCAGGCCCACACCGCACACGCAAAAAAGAAGGACATCAGAACCGCCAGCGCCGTCAGCAGCCTCGGGACTGTCCACCACGAAGGTTGCTGTAGGACCACGACGTCGTCCGCCGAACGGAGCAGCAGTTCCACCTGCGGACGCGTGATAGTCGAGAGGTTATTCGGATGCCAGATGTCCAGCATCACGATCCCTGTGAGAGCCAGTTCGCTTCCCGCGCGCAAAGCGGGCAGGCTCGTGCCCCGCGATCCGCGCAGCGTGGCTTTGAAGCTGACGTCGGATTTCTTCAGTCTCAACACCCGGTCGCCGTTGTCCATCCGCAGATCCTCCGTCAGCGTCGCCTCGCAGGTCACCAGCGCCCCGTCGAAGTCGCCCGGCTCGGCCATCAAGCCGTTGTACAGCGCGAGCGCGTTGGCATCGACGATCTGATCGGTCGAAACGCGAAGCGGCGCGGGCGGCTCCTCCCGCCCGAGTTTGCGCACCACGGCCTCGCAAAGCCCGCTGACGGCGCGGCTTCGATCCACAAAGCCGGAGACCTCCACCCGGTCGCCGGGCTCGAGGTCGATCGGCTGGCGTGTCTGGATCCTCAGGCCGGTCTCGCCGTCATGCACAAAGAACATGCAGCCCAACTCCGGGGCAGCGCCCTTTAGGCTGCGGTAGGGCCAGACCGCGTCGTCAAGAAATGAGATCTGCACGCGCTCAGCATAGGTGACGACGCCCTCCACATGAAGACGGAACTTTCCGCTGAAATCACTGCTATAGCCTCCCACCTCGCTCAATGGAACTTTCGGCGCGTCGAACGGCGCGTTTCCTGACGGCCGCTCCACGGTGAGGTCACTCAGCGCACTGACGAAGACCGAGGGCATGAGCATCTCGCCCCGCGTGTTGAATGCGGCCATCGCCACGCCCCGCAACCGCACCTCCGCCTCGACCAACCCCTCGCAGAGGTCCCGAGCCTCCAGCGGCAGCCGCGCCATGAAGCGCCCCGGATTGGCGTCGAGCACGAGCACCATACCGAGCGGCGGGCGCTTCCAGAAGCCCTGCACGACCCCGCGCACCTCGACCCGGCGGCAGTCGTCCAGACCTCGGAAAAAGCGCCCCTGATTGAACGGCTCTGCTACGGGCAGCGGCGCTTTGCCGAGCAGGGAGACCGCATAAGGCAGAATGACCGGCGCGAAACCGCCCTGCCGGGTCACCCCCGTGATCTCCACCTCGCTTCCCGGACAAAGGTTGCCGAATACTTCGTCATCACCCTTCCACACCCCCTCATCCCGCGCGAGCCGAGGGTACACGAAAATCCCCGAATCCCCGTCCTGCATGATGAACAGCCGACAAAGGCGCGCTGTAACCACGCCACGCAGCCGCACGGCACGGCCTTGCCGGACCTCCTCGCCGGTCAACGCCTTGACCTCGCTGATCCGCGTGATTACGTTGGTCGCGGTCGCGCCCTGCGCAGCCTGTAGCAGACAGGCCAGGCTTGCGAAATATGCCAAGGCCTGTTTCACTGCGCGGCACCTCCATTGGCGGAACGGGGCAGCATCGTTTGGATATCCGGTGTCTTCATTGCGGAACGCGAACCTTCCCGATAGCTTGGCTAGGCAAAGGCTCGACACACCTCACCCCGTCCAAAATATTGATTTTACTCCTTGGTATGGCAGAAGTATACTGAAATGGTTTCTCATAAGATGGTGGGTCAGAATGTATGCGATCCCACCCTTGTACTCTTTGAAAAGGTTCCGGTACATGTAGCCCACCTGACTGGTCAGATTCCTGGCTCTCGCCTCGTCCTGCAGCCCTTACCGTTCAACTTTGTCTTACACGGCTTGAATTCTGTTTTCTCATAGCACGGTGATCAGCGTGCCGCGAAGCGGATACACTGTCACTTGGAACTGATCCATTCCGAAACCCCCGTTCTCTCCTACCGAGTTTTGAATCCCGAGAAACTCGATCGTGAGCGTGTTGCCCGTGTGGGGGATGGCCTGCAATGCCTCCAGCGCGGAGAGATCATACACATTGAACGAGTTCGTGTTGACTTGGGGCTCGCTGCCTTGATTGGGGCCTAGCCCGACGCTCAACACCTGTGTCCCGTCGACCAGAATTTCAACGCGGTCATTTTTCAAAAACAAAGCCAGCGAATCGAGTTGGGCGAGCAGCAGACCGATACCGACCTGCTTGTGCCTTGGCAAATCGGCAACCTGGGCGTCGAACGGCCCGTTGGCATTGCCTCCGGTGTCGGGCACACGCCCGAGAACAGCGTCCGTCCGCCGGTCCCAGTCTCCTCAAATACGTAGCTGCAATGACCTGCGGACGTTTCGGGGAAACGTCCCAGTGGCGCACGAGCGTCCCCGCGAGCCGCCACAGTTTTGCAAGCGCCTCGCTGTTTTAATCAGGAAATCAGGAAGGCCAATAGGAATGTGGCAGGTTGAGTCAGCTGCCTAGCCAGTTACTCTGGTTTTGTTTATTTTATTTCTTGGAGGTTTACGTCTTTAATCATGGCCGGAGGGGTCCATGCGGCCGGTTTCGGATTGGCGGATGTTAATGACACCATGGCACCGTTGACCTTAATCTCCTCTTTCAAAAGTTCCATGAGTTCTTTCACCTTCCCCGCATACTCAGGGTTCTCAGCCAAATTTGTGATCTCGTAAGGATCATTCTTCAGATCGAACAACTGCGTCTTGTTCACGTCCGGATAGCGAATGAGCTTCCACCGGTCATCCCTGACACCG
>JBBRJN010000221.1:0-5883 GCA_038219365.1 Kiritimatiellia bacterium
GCCATGGAGCGTGTTGCCTACGAGATGGCAGAGGATGCGATCGCGCAAGGCGTACGCTATTTGGAGGTGCGTTTTGCGCCGCAGCGGCTGGTTTCTTCGGGGGATGCTTGTGTGCATGCGTTTAAAGCCGTGGGTGACGGCTTGGCCCGTGCCGCGCGGCAGCACAACGCATCGGCGACGGTCAAGCAGGGTGAGGATATCCTTTTCGACTGGTCGATTATTTGTTGCGCCATGCGTAATTTCGGGCGAGGCATGAGTGCCTATTACGACCGTTTGCTGGACGTCTTGCCGGGTATGCGCCACAAAGAGGTGGTCGCCATCGCGTCGCTAGAGGCGGTGCATTCGGCTGTGACGGCACGTGAGAGGCACGGCATCCCGGTGACGGGGTTTGACCTCGCGGGCGAGGAGTCCGGCTATCCGGCCGGGCACCATTATGCGGCTTATGAAGAGGCGCACCGCCACTTCATCCGTAAAACCGTGCACGCGGGCGAGGCGTACGGGCCGGAGTCGATCTATGAGGCGATCGCGCGCTGTCACGCGGAGCGGATCGGGCATGGCACCTTTTTGTTTGCGCCTGAACGGATACAGGACCCGTTGATCGTAGACAAGGCGGCCTTCGCAGACCAGTTGGCGGACTATATCGCCACGATGCGCGTGACCATTGAGGTGTGCCCGACCAGCAACCTCCAGACCATCCCTGAATTGGCGGGTGACATCCGTAACCACCCGGTGAAGCGGATGCTCGATTATGGAATGGCGGTGGCTGTCGGCACTGACAATACGCTGGTTTCCCATACCAACATCAACCATGAGTTGGGCCTGGTGGCGGATGCGTGCAGCCTCTCGTTGGAAGGGTTCAAGCGGCTGGTGCTGGCCGGGTTTAAAGGCGCATTTTATCCGGGCAAGTATTCTGAAAAGCGCGCGTTCGTACGGCGTGCGGCCGAGCGGTTCGAGAAGGTCTCGGAACGCTTCTCTCGGGGGCCTAACAGAGGAGTGTAGCGATGCGTTTTTTGACAGTTGAGCAGATGCGTGCGGCGGATCTTGCGGCGATCAAGGAGAGGAAGCTTCCTGAGCTGGTTCTCATGAATCGTGCGGGAACCGCTTTGGCCCGGGTGGTAGAAACGGTCGCAGAGCTGCGCGGCGTGAAGAATGTCCTGTTGATTGCGGGGCATGGCAACAACGGTGGCGACGCGTGCGTGGCGGCGCGGTGCCTCTATGAGGACGGGTATCATGTGCAGGTCATCATGACGTGTGTGCCGGCCACCCTCAAAGGCTCCGCGCGTGAGGCCTGGGACGAGATGCGAACCGCCGGGGTTCCCTACGTCGTGTTGGCTTCGGCAGAGAGCTGGACCGAGGATGTGGGTGCCTTTTCCGGCACCTTGTTGCGTCGCGGGATCGTCGTGGACGGCGTGTTGGGCACCGGGTGTAAAGGTGCGCCGACCGGCGCGGCCGAGAAGGCGATTCTGTGGATGAACCGGATGCGGCAACACTCGCTGATACTTTCGGCCGATCTTCCGTCGGGCATGAATGGCGATACGGGTGAGGCCGCAGGCGCAGTGGTACAGGCGGATGTGACGGTAACCTTTGCGCGTCCGAAACGGTGCTTCTTGAATCAGGCCCAGGCGCGGCTGGTTGGCCATCTGTTGGTTGCGAGTATTGGTATTCCCGACGAGATCTGCGAGCGGGGCGCGAGGGATGAGCCTTGTCAGCTCATCGCCTTGCCCGAACTTGCGCAGCACTTCAGGGCGCGCGAGCGGGATGCGCATAAGGGCGCTTTCGGGCATGTGTGCGTGTTGGGCGGCGCGGCGGGTTACCCGCACGCGCCGGTGCTGGCGGCGCTAGGGGCGGTCAAGAGCGGCGTGGGCTTGCTGACCTTGGCCACACCGGCGCAAAGCGCCTACGCGGCTGCGGCACATGTGCCGGAGGCGATGTCGATCACGTTGGAGACGCCGCAGGGAGACCTTTCGGTTGATGCGCTGAACCGGTGGGGGCGCGACCTGAACGGCTTCGATGCGATTGTGGCGGGGCCTGGCCTCACGCAGTCGGAACGGACACGAGGGGTGGTCGCCCATCTGCTTGAGACCTACACCGGCCGGCTTGTGCTGGATGCGGATGGACTCAACCTGCTGGCCGCGCTGCGTGCGGAGGGGTGGCTGCCCAAGGAGGGGCAGCGGCTGGTGCTGACCCCGCATCCGGGCGAGGCCGCGCGGCTTCTGAACGTCACGGTGCCGGAGATTCAAGGTGATCGCATGACGGCTGTGCGTACGTTGGCGGATCTTTACCAGGCGGTCGTTATTCTCAAAGGCGCGGGTACGCTGGTCTGCGAGCCGGGGAGTCTGCCATGGCTGAATCTGACGGGCAATCCCGGCATGGCGGCCGGCGGCATGGGCGATGTGTTGGCGGGGATGGTCGGCGCGTTATGGGCGCAAGGGATGGATGCGGTTCAGGCGGCATCCGCAGCGGTCTGGGCACACGGCACGGCCGGCGATTTCGCGGCGTTGGCAGAGAGTCAGACCTCTCTCAGCGCGACTTCGCTTGCAGCGCGGCTGGGATTAGTATTCCAGACGATCGAACGTAAACCGGTGTAAGGAGATGGCGATGGAGCAAGACGTATCAGACAAGGCGGTGCTGCGGCGGTTGTTGGGGCTGTTTGTGGGGTTCGTGGTCGTCTGCCTGTTGGCGGGGGCGAGCCGGATGCGCCCGCCTGCCTGGCAGCTGGCATCGCTGGGCGGCGATGTGATGCGGGTGCGCGAGGCGCTGTCGATGTTCGTCTTCGCGCCTGTGGTCATGGTGTTGTTTTGGCTGATCGGTCGCTGTGTTGGGCGTGGCCGTCCGAATGCGGCACTCGACCTGTTGATGGTGCTTTCCGTTTATTTCGTGGCGTGCGGCATGGGGATGCATGACCCGATGAACCGCATGGGCGTTGTGTATGGCCGCACCGGCGCACTGATGCCCGAGGTGCGGCGCTCGCTGATGTTTTTCGACGATCAGGTCGGGCACTGGATTTTCTGGGGCGGGTTCGTGCTGGGCACTTGGGTGGTGGGGCTTCAGCAGGTGCTCGCGCCCTTGGAACAGAAGATGGGCCTGCGGTGGCGCGTGGGGCTGGGCTGCATCAGTGCGGCGCTGCTGTGGGTGATGCTGACTAACCTGTGGGACGAGTATCCCAGTACGCGTCAGGATCTGTGCGTGATCGCGGTGGCGGTGGCCGTGCCGTTGTGTGCGCACTTGGTGCTGTACCGGCGGGTCTCGCTTTGGAGGCTGCCGATGCTGGTCGTGCTCTACCCCGCATACCTCGGAAGCATTGCGGGTACGTTGCTGTGTTGGCTGATCCGGTACGGTCGGATCTGAAAGGTGTATTAAGTATGTCGATTTTGAGTATGACAGGATTCGGACGCGGCGAGGCGAGCGCGGACGGGGTGAAGATCGTGGTGGAGTTGAGCACGGTCAACCGCAAGCAGTTCGATTGTAATTTCTCAATGCCGCGCGAATTGGCGAGCTTGGATTCTAAGTTGCAGGCGCTGGTTCATACTCGTGTTTCGCGCGGGTATGTCAAAGGGCTGGTGTCGGTATCTGCGGCGAGTGCGGATTCTGTTAACGCGGTCGGTCTTGATCTTGAAACGATCACAAAGCAGGTCGCTGCGCTGCGTGCGGCTGCGGTGAAGTTGAGGCTGCCGGACGACCTGGCGGCGTCGGACTTGTTGAGGCTGCCCGACGTGTTGCGCCCGAGAGTGATACCCGACGACCCGCTCGTGCTCTGGCCGTTGATCGAGGGTGCGGCTCAGGAGGCTTTGGAGAGACTTGATCTCATGCGGCGGCGCGAGGGGCTGTCGCTGGAACAGGATTTGCGTATGCGGTTCATTGCGCTTGAAGTGCTCAGCAAGGAGATTGAAAAGCTCGCTCCGGCGGTGCCTGCGGCCTACAAGGCCGTGTTGGAGAAACGTCTGGCTGAACTTTTGGGGCCGGGATCAGTGGCCGAGCCCGCGTTGGTGGCACGCGAGGTCGCGGTGTTCGCTGACCGGTGCGATGTGAGTGAGGAGCTGACGCGACTGGCGAGCCATTTTGCGCAAGTGGGCAAAGTGTTGGAGACGGGCGGATCCTGCGGGCGGACCCTGGACTTTCTCTGTCAGGAACTGTTCCGCGAAATCAATACGACCGGGTCAAAGGCGAATGATGCGGTAATCTCGCGGCTGGTCATTGAATTTAAGGCGGGGCTTGAGGCTGTCCGCGAGCAAGTTCAAAACATCGAATGAAATCCTATGAAAAATCTTTTCTGTTTCGTATCGAAGAGGTGACCTTGAGATACAGCATGCACTGGACCTGCCGTCTGGAGTGCAGCGAGGATATTGTGGTGCGTGGGGTGACCATCCGCAACCGCTGCTACTCTTTGCAGAACTGCACCGACGGGATCGATCTGGTCTGTTGTCGCCGCGTGCTGATCGAAAAATGCGACATCGAGACTGGCGACGATGGCGTCTGCTTGAAGAGCGAACTGGGCAAAAGCGTGGCAACAGGGAACATCCTGTCATGTGCGACATTGTGGTGCGCGACTGCGTCATCGCCACGACCTGCAACGCGACCAAGATCGGGACCGAAACCGTGGGCGACATACAGAATGTCCTTTTCGAGCGGATCACAGTGCGCAAGCATCGCGAGGCGACGGGCAAGAATCCTATCCGATCAGGAGTCTGCATCGCTGCAATCAGCCTGCAGTCCAACGACGGCGCAAAGGTCCGCAATATCACCTGCCGCGACTACATGATCGAAGATTGTTTTACCCCCGTGTTTATTCAGTTACAGGACCGCGACTCGCATCGTGACTCGGACTTGGGCAGCTTGGGGGATATTGTGATTGAGCGGTTGACGTGTTTGCGGTCGGAGGCTGCGTCGCAGATCAATGTGAGTGCGGGCGGGCGGATCGGAAAAGTGACGCTGGCCGATTTCGAGGTGAGCAACTATGAGACGGTGAAAGAGAAGCCTAGCTCGCCGAAACGTCCGACCGGCAAGTATCCCGAGGCCAAGAGCAATGGCGTAATGCCGGCATTTGGTCTTTTTGCGCGTGATGTGGATGGACTGGTGTTACGCGGCAAGATGCTTTTTCATGACCTTGGCGGCAGCGGTCGGGAGCCCATGACGCTGGAAGGGATCAAGGGGCTCGACGGCATTCGGTGACCAGGTCTGAGGGTACGAAAAAAGCGCCACGCATTTTCATGCGTGGCGCTCGTGTGTAACAGGTTCACTCAGATGACATCCGGTCGCCAGCCTCAACCAATGGCCTTCGTCCCTGTCTCTCCGGTCCGGATGCGGATGCACTCGGGCAGGTCGAGGACGAAGATCTTCCCATCGCCGATCTTGCCGGTACGAGCGCCTTTAATAATAGCGTCCACCGTAGGCTTAACAAACTCCTCGTTCACGGCGATTCGCAGTTCAACCTTTTTCAGCAGGTTGATTTCTGAAGGAACGCCGCGGTAAGACTCGGTGTATCCCATCTGCTGGCCGCAGCCGATCACATTCGAAGCCGTCATTTTTGTGATGTTAGCGGCTACAAGGGCCTCTTTCACATCAAACAACTTGTCTGGCTGAATGACTGCTATAATCAATTTCATAGGTCAGTTCTCTCTTTCTTTACTTGGTCAGGAAACCTTGGAAGTCAGGATACGCTTCATTGCCGTGCTCGCCAATATCCAAACCGCCGATCTCTTCTTCACGTGTGACGCGGAGCCCCATAATCGCCTTGATGACGAGCCAGAAGATGGCGGAGAGCACCAAGGTGAAGACGCCGACCAGCAGCACGCCCTTGAGCTGCTGAACGAACTGTGCACTGCGTGTCAGCCCGGTCGCGAGACCTGCGATGTCCGTTGCGATCTTGTTATCGTAGAAAAGGCC
>JBBRJN010000222.1:0-5879 GCA_038219365.1 Kiritimatiellia bacterium
GAGCTGTCGAGCCGGCAGACCGCTTCCGGATAGCCTTTGTGCCGGCTGTTCCAGGGCGGCTGGACGAATGCGGCATCCGGGTTGATCTCGATCTCGACCGACGACGCGCCGACCTCTACCGTGTAGGCCCCGCTTCCCCCGTAGGTCACGGACGGCGAACTGCCGCAGGCCACGATGTGGCGGACGCGCGGGGCGGGCGAGAAGGGCATCCACGCAGACTGCCGCGACTGCATGTAGGTGTCGGACGTCTGCCAGACGCTGGCGTTGTTGGTGAAAGAGACGGCGCACGCGCCGAAGAGGGCGGTGCCGTTGGCCGGCCACTCGACGCGTGCGTAACGCGGCGTGGCGGCCAGAACCTCGCCCGCGATCGTGAAGCTCACAGCCTTCTGCGGCGTGCAGTAGAGGTTTAGGTGGTGCGAGCCGGCCAGATACTCCGCCGCGGGCGTCAGCGAATAGGTCCACATGGTCGCGATCTGCGCGCCCAGCGAGCGGAACAGCCTCGCCATCGCGGGATAGAGGTAGGAGGACTGGTTGAAGAAGGTTTCGTACTCATAGACCAGCTTGGCCTTCTTCGCGAAGCGCTGGCCCAGAGCCCAGCGCAGCCGCTCGTACTCGGAGCCGCTCTTCTCCAGAAAAGGCAAATAGTCGCGGCCGCTCAAATCCTCAGGATGCTGCCAGTAGGGCTGACGCACGTCGTGCTGGCCCAGATAGAGGCAGAACGAGACGCCGTCGGCCATGCTCTCGGCCGCCGCTTGAAACACGTCCGCGTACTCGTTGATCATCTGCGGCCAGTTGAGGTTCCACACCACCGGCTTGGACGAGCCTGTGCCGCGGATCACCGCGCACTGCCCGTCGATATAGGCGCGGACCGCCTCGTAGCGGAAGGCGCGGTAGTGCAGGTCGAAGTTGCCGGTGTAGCCCTTCGCGGCGCACCACGCCTTGAAGGTCCGGTTCAGCGGCGCGAAGAGCGGGTCCGAGCCGAGCGCGACGAAGTCCACGTAGCCCGGCTCGTTGGAGATTTCGAAGACGGCGATGGCGGGCTCCGCCTTGTAAGGCGTCCGCGTATAGGGGTTCTCGCGCTCCAGCAGCGCCCGGATGTAGCGTACGCTCTTCTCGACCAGCGCCGGGTCCGTGATCCACTCGCGCCGGTCGCGGCCTGCAATGAAGGAGTCCTTGAGGTACGCGCCGCCCATCTCGTTCATCAGCGTCAGGTAGACGTAGATGCCGCGCGCGCGGCAGCCCGCGACCGTATAGTCGAGCGCGTCGAGAAACACGCTGCTCTTCAGGTTGCCCTCCGCGTCCGTGAAGTCCGAAGGCAGGAGGTGCATGCGGATCACGTTGGCCCGCAGGCGCACCAGCTCGTCGAGGTTGCTGTCGGCGACACGCTTGAGCGCCTCAGCCTCAAGCGGAACGCCGCACTTTTTCAGACGCCCGTTGTACTCCCAACTGAGCGCGGTCTGGAGGTTCACGCCCCAGAGCGCCACCTCGCTGCCGTCGGGATAGCGCAGGACGCCGTCGCGGCAGGTGATCGGGCGCAGCGGCGCGGCTAGGCCGACAGCGCCGGTCTTCACGGCAGACGGGTCGATCTCTTCGTTCTGGCGCGAGCGCGTCAGGTCGAGTGCCCGCTGTAGCTCGGGCGGGACGGCTCTCAGGCGGGCGATGCTCACGTCGTCCAGCCAGCTCGTGCCCGCGGCGCCGTCATAGAGCTTGCCCGTTGCGCCGGGAAACCACTCGAAGCGCACGCGGTCGTTGTCGCCGGCGTTAAAAAGGAAGGTCACGCACGTCCAGTTCGTGCTCGCATCGGTTGGCACTGCCGCGAGCACGCGCCACGACTTGGCCATCACGGCCAGCATCGGGTTGAGCCGTCCGTCCGCACGCACCCACGCGGAAACCTCATACGTCGCATTGCTTTCGACCAAGCAGAGCTGGTCGAGATGAAAGTTGTCGCTACCCGCCGTTGTGCGGGTGTAGCACATGCCACGCGAACCGCTGTGCCCCTCACCAGCGGCAACAACCGCTTTGGCGTCTGACTTGCCATGGTTGAAGATCCGCCATTCGCCCACCTCGTCGGTGTTAACGACATTAATCCCTGGCCGTTCAAAATCACCGTCGGCCACACCGCTCTGCGAGGTCCCGGAGCAGAGCGTTGCAGCAGACAGACAAACCAGTGAGAGAAACGAAATCGTCATATATGTATATTGTAGCAGAAAACGGAAGGCAATGGTTTCCGCGTTTCCGGACGCATCGCTTCCTCGAACGTGCCGGTCTATGCGACACTTGTGACCTTCCTTTTCGCCAAACCCGGGGTGACTATCCGTCCAATGCGGTCTCCTCGCAGGTGGACTCCCAAACCGGCGAGTTTTCCGCCGTCATCTCCCGCGATTACAACGGCCCCATCGATGTGCTGATCACCGCGCTGCACCTGAACGGCGACACCACAACGCTGCACACCGCGACCTCGTCGAAAGGACGCGTCACAGACACGGAGCGGCTGAACCTCGAATGGGCCTTCACGACCGTCGAGAGCCTTGCCCGCAGCGGGAACAACGCCGGAGCGCTGGCCGCCACGAAAGTGATCGCCACCGCGCACGCGGACGCCACGGCATTCGCCGCCCGTGCCGCCGCGTGGGAGCGCCTTCTCTCAGCCCTCACTCGCCCAGGTGCCACGCCCGCCGCACGCGCTGCGACGGAAAATGACTTGGCGCTTTTTCCCGCGGATTAGGCATTGATGTAACCACGGCGCCTAAAGGCGGTACAAGGGCCGTGTCACGGATCTGGATCTGGACTTCCATACGTTGAGAAAAAGGGCATGAAAGTTCTGTTCGACAGTTCCGTCTGGGTCAACTACTTCCGCGGGGCGGGCGATCCCGCGTCGCTGGATTGGCTGATTGAAGAGGGAATCATTGTCACCAATGACCTTATCTTGGCGGAACTGACACCGCCGCTTCTCGTTCGCGGCGAGCGCAAGCTCGTCAATCTCCTTCGGAAGATCGAGCGAGTTCCGCTGAAACCTGCATGAGTGAAAAGGGGAGACTGCATGCCCTTACTTACACCCTCTCGCATGGGTCGTCTTACGGGCTGCTGCGGGGATTGGCCTTAAGCGATCGGTTGCGTTTCTTATCGCGACTCTTCACGCTGGAGGTATCGTTGGTGTTCGGCATCGGCATCGGCGCATGGATCGCTTCGCGCCATGCAAGCATCTTGTCTTGCAGTTCTTTCGTCTTCTCCGGCACCGCTTGCGCGAGGTTATTGGTTTCGCCAAGATCCTCATGCAAGTTGTAGAGTTCCAAGCGATGATCCTCAAAGAACTCCATCAGCTTCCAGTCGCCACACTGGATCGTGCCGACGGGCGTGGTTCGCCATTGGCCGGCGCCCGCGCCAAGGTAGCCGGGGAAGTGCTGGAAAATCGCCTCGCGGTTCAGTGATGCCTTGGCATCGCGAAACAACGGCACGAGGCTTTCACCATCGAGCGTGTATTTCGAGGGCGGCTTCGCCCCGGCGATTTCGAGAAACGTCGGATAGACATCCACATGAATTGCCGGCGTTCCATTCGTCGTTCCAGCCTTCGTCACGCCGGGCCAGCGCACGATGAACGGATCGCGCGTGCCGCCTTCGTAGAGCGAGCCTTTGCCTGAACGCAACGGCGCGTTGTCGGTGACGCACCCCGTTTCGCCGTCGTCCTTGTCCTTGTACTTACCTCCGCCTTTTTTCGTCGGGTCATCGCGAATGAGTCCATCTGCGCGGTCGTAGCCGCCGACGCCGCCATTATCGCTGGAGAAAATCAGCACCGTGTTGTCCGCGATCTTGAGTTCGTCGAGCAGTGCCATCACGCGGCCGACGCTTTCGTCCACGCTCGCGATCATCGCTGCATAGGTCGGATCGTGATGCCCCCCTGCCGGAGCTTTCGGTTTGAAATGCGCGATCAGATCCGCCTTCGCCTGATGCGGCGCGTGAACGGCGTAGTGTGGAAGATACAAAAAGAACGGACCGTCTTTGTGCCGTTTGATGAAGTCAACGGCATGGTCGGTCAGGAAGTCCGCGAGGTACTCGCCCTTCGGATATTCGGTCTTCGGATTCGTCTCGAAATTAAAATGTTGCCCCATCGAGACAATCGCCTCGTCGAAGCCGCGTGCGAGCGGATGGTGAGCGGGGTCTTCGCCGAGGTGCCACTTGCCGAACATCGCCGTCGCGTAGCCTGCGGCTTTGAGCGATTGCGCGAGGGTGATCTTGCCGAGCGGCAGTTTGTTCTGATTATCTACCGGCCTCAGCGGGCGCGATTGCCAGTTGAAGCGGTCGATTCCGCCGACCGTGTAAACACCCGTGCGCGCCCCGTACTGCCCCGTCATCAGCGCCGCGCGCGTCGGGGCACAGTTTTGGCAGTTGTGATAGCTCGTAAAGCGCATGCCCTGCGATGCCAGCCGGTCGATGTTGGGCGTCTCGTAGTACGTGCTGCCGTACACTGCCGTGTCAGTCCAACCTAGATCGTCGGCGAGGATAAAAATGATGTTGGCTTTCGCAGCTGCGCCCGCCGCATGCGAGGCGACTGCCAGTACGAGGCAAAAAAACGCAAACTGTATGTGCCGAGTCATCGGGTTCTCCAAATATAAAGGGACTGTCTGAACATCACCGCAGCTCTTTAAAAGCCTTCTGTACTTCGTCATAAGCGAGTTTTGGGCGGCGGTACTCATCCAAAAGACCGGCGTTATTGAAGCCTCTGAATTTTCCGCGAACATCCCCCACGTTGACAAACGAGCGCGTGTCGAACATCTGTCAGACGATGATTCCGCAGAAGCGCGGATTGCCCATCGAAGCTTTGATCGAAGTGGTGAGATAGTCAGCCTGATACTCTTCGGACCATTGAGCGAGCGCACGGTCCCTCACGCCGTAAACCCCGCAGCAACCGGTCTCGGACGTGATGAGCGGCTTGTTGAACACCTCCTTGTTCTCCGGTGAATCGAACCATTTGGCGAGGTCGGCAATGTAGCCGGGCACTTGCAGACTGGAAGGTTGTTCCCATGAAACAGGCGCGATCCAACCGGGATAGTAATTGAGAGAAACCACATCGCACACGCTGAAGCAGAGGTCTTTCGTCAAACGGTTTGAGGCATAGGAAACGAGAGCGCCGGGCGCAGTCGCCCGTAAAGAGCCGGCGAGCTTCTGATATAGAGGAAGGCAACTTTTCTTGTCCGACGCGCACTCGTTCAGAAAACCAGCGATGATCACGGAGGGATGATTGGCGACGATGTGTCCAAGAATCTGCGTCTCCGCCAACAGCAGCGTCTCCAGTTGAAGCAGTTCTTTCTCGCCGAGCCCCCAGCCCAAACTCTCCGCCCAGACCAGCATTCCGGTCTCGTCGCAAAGCTCATAGAATTCGGGGTCGTGCTGATAGTGGACGCACCGGATGAAGTTGCCGCCGAGGGTGCGGACAAGGCGGATATCATCGAGCATCAGGTGCGTGTTCTGCACGGGGCCGAACTCAGGGTGTGACTCATGGCGGTTAACCCCTTTCAAACGGAGCGGCTTGCCGTTCAAGAGAAGGGTTCTCCCCGCGGCCGTGATCGTACGGATGCCGAACCGATCAATCACACGATCCGTGCCGAGCGCCACGCGGATTGTATGCAGATGCGGAGTCTCGGGCGCCCACCGTTTCGCGTCTGGAACCGTAGCATCCCACTCCGCGGCGTTCTCTTTAATCGTTACGTTCTGCTGGTGCTCATCACGGTTGTCGAAGCCCATTGCGACAGATAGGCTGCCGTCTGCGACTCCCGCCGTGTCGAGCCGGATACGAACGCGCCCCGTCTCGTAATCGAGCGTGGTGATCTGAACTCTTTCGATCCTCTTTTCAGGCAGCGTCTGCAACGCAAGACTCCGATAGATGC
>JBBRJN010000223.1:0-5869 GCA_038219365.1 Kiritimatiellia bacterium
GACGGAATTCAGAGCGCTTGAAACGAAATGACATGGCGAGTCTCCTCGTGAGGTGGCTCGGGCGTCTCGCCCGTGGTGGGAGCGGCACGGGCCTCTCGCCCGTGGTGGGAGGGGCACGGGCCTCTCGCCCGTGAGACCAGAGAACACGGGCGAGACGCCCGTGCCACAGCCTACACATGCACGGCGGCTGGCGTGCGGCGTGCGAATTCGGCTGCGAAGGCCCGGTAGGCTTCCGCGCCTTTGCTGGAGGGATCGTAGAAGACCACCGGCTGACCGAAACTCGGCGCTTCGCTGATGCGCACGTTACGCGGAATAACCGTCTCGTAGACCTTCTCGCCGAAGTGCGAGCGGACTTCCGACACCACGTCTGCGGCTAGGCGCGTGCGGCCATCGAACATCGTCATCAGGATGCCCTCAAGCGTCAGTCCGGGGTTCACGCCGTTGTCGTGAAGCTGCGTGATGAGCGCGGTGATCACGCTCAGCCCCTCCATGGCGTAGTACTCGCACTGCATGGGAACGACGACGGCGTCGGCCGCCGCGAGCGAGGAGGTCATGAGGATGCCGAGCGACGGCGGACAGTCCATCAGCACATAGTCGAACACGCCGGCGGTGAGCACGCGGTCGAGCACGTTGCGCACAACGGCGAGATGGTTATCCTGGCGGGCGATCTCGATCTCAGCGCCCGCGAGGTCGAGCTCGGAGGGGATGATGTTGATCCCCTCGTACGGCGTGGCCTGAATGATGTCCGCGACATCGGCGGTGCCGATGAGCACGGGATAGAGGCTAACGCCCTTCTGCCGCGGCAGGCCGAGGCCGCTGGTGGCATTGGCCTGGGGATCAAGGTCGATGACCAGCACGGTCTTCTTCAGCTCCGACAGGGCGGCGGCCAAGTTGACCACCGTGGTCGTTTTGCCGACGCCGCCCTTCTGGTTGGCAATGGCGATGACGCGCGAACTCCGTGTGCTCATTTCTTGATCATTCCTATTTCGCGGGCATAGGCGAACATGCCGCCCGCCGCGATGACCGGCGCGACCGCGCCGACCGGTTTGAGTGCGAAAACCTGACCGTCCGAAAGGCGGGTGATGGTGTTCTTCTCAATGTCCACTTCGGCCAAGTCACCGGTCTTGAACTCGGCGCACAGACGCTTCGCGGATTCGAGCGGGAAGATTTCACCGGTGGCCACCGAATTGCGGAAAAAGATGCGCGCGTAGCTCTCGGCAACGACCGCCTTGGCACCCGCCGCACCCAGCGCGATCGGCGCGTGCTCGCGCGACGAGCCGCAGCCGAAGTTGCGTCCGCCGATGACGATCGGATAGGGCGTGGTGCCGTCAGGATTGCTGGCGTATTTCGGAAAGCTGTCGGGCAGGCCGGCCAGCGCATATGAGCCGAGCTTGCGGTACTCTTCCGGAATCGTCGGAACGAGGTTCAGGTAGCAGGCCGGGATCAGCAGGTCGGTGTCGATGTTGTCCTCGAGCACATAGACCGGTCCGCGGATCAGGGTGTCTTTGGGCATGAGCGTTTCTCCATGAGAGGGCGAACACATAGTTTACGTACAGTAGGGGCGAACCTATGTGTTCGCCCGTTGCGTCACACGTCGCGGGGGTCGGTGATATGGCCGGTAATGGCCGTTGCGGCTGCAGTGTAGGGCGACGCGAGATAGATCTGCGACTCCTTCGAACCCATGCGCCCGATGAAGTTGCGGTTGGTCGTGCTGACAACCACTTCTTTGCCGTGGGTCCGCCCGTAGGTGTCGATGGGGCCGCCCAGACAGGCCGCGCAGGAGGGGGGCGCGATGGGCTCGACGCCGGCAGACTCGAAGATCTCGCGCAAACTCTGGCCGTCGATCTTCGTGTCAACGAGGCCCTGTTCGACCGTGCGCGTGGCAGGCACGATCATCGTGCGCACCGCGACTTTATGGCCCTTCATTATTTTCGCCGCCATGACGAAATCCTCGAGTTTGCCGCCCGTGCAGGAACCGATGTAGACCTGCGTGACGTTCACGTCGCGGCAGGCGCGCACCAGCGCCTTGTTGTCGGGCAGATGCGGCTTGGCAACGACCGGCTCGAGCGTCGAGACGTCGTAGTGGTACTCGGCCGCGACCTTGGCGTCCGGGTCGCTGAAAAGCGGCTCGTAAGGCTTCTTCGTGCGTGCGTTAACGTAGTCGAAGGTTTTCTTGTCAGGCGCGATAATTCCGTTCTTGGCACCGGCCTCGACCGCCATGTTACAGATCGTGCAGCGCTCCTCGATGCTCAGCGCGTCGATCGCCGAGCCGGTGAACTCCATCGCGCAGTAGGTCGCACCATCCACGCCGATGTCGCCGATGATGTGGAGGATCAGATCCTTGGCCGAGAGGTAGGTGGGCATCTCGCCGTCCAGCACGAAGCGTATCGTCTGCGGAACCTTGATGAGCAGTTTGCCGGTGCCCAAGATGAAGCCCGCGTCCGTGTTGCCGATGCCCGTCGAAAAGGCTCCCAGAGCGCCATGCGTGCAGGTGTGTGAGTCGGTGCCGAAGATCGTCTCGCCCGGGCGCACATGCCCCAACTCGGGCAGGGCCACGTGGCAGACGCCGCAGTAGCTGGAGGTGCCGGGATCGTAAAAATAGGGTAGCCCCTGCTTTTTAACGAACGCGCGCAGGATATCGATGTTGCGGTGCGCCTTCTCGTCGGCCGTGAAGATATAGTGGTCCGGAAGAATGACGATCTTCTCCCGATCAAAAACCTTGGCGTCCTTGCCGAACTCGCGTTCGAAAATACCGATGGTCCCCGGCCCGCAGACGTCATGCGTCAGCAGCATGCCGGCTTTGGCCCAGATGTTGTCTCCGGGGGAGACTATTTTCGCGCCCGACTCGCGGGCCAGGATTTTTTCAGTGATCGTCATGTCTTTCTCTCCAAAAATAGCCGTGCAACACCCGTTAGCCTCTTGTTTTCTTCCGCTGGGCGGGCAGTCGCTCTTACATGCGCCCCTGGACAAGGTTGAAGAACCGGTCCTGATAATGTTCAAAAACGCCTTTTTCCTGAAGCATCTTGCCGAGTGGCTTGATCAGCCCCGCGTCTTTGGCCGCCGCCTGAAAACCCTTCTCGATCTCTTGACGCAAGTCGGCCGGAAGCCCGTCCTGCTGGTCAAACATGCGGCGTTCGTGCAACTCGCGAATGTTCGCCTGCGCCGAATTCTGGATGACCGTCCAGAAAAGCCGGACCAGGCAAACGTCCCACGGGTCATCCACCCCTTTGATCACGGCGGCGAAGGGATCTTTCGAGAGCGCGACCTCGTCTTTGACGCGTTCCAGCACCGCCTCGGGCGTGTCGGAGAGAACCTGTTCGCTGAAGGCTTCCTGCTTGAGCGTGTAGCCGTACCGCAAAATGCGGACATTGTCCTCGTGCTCCTTCAGCCATTCGAGATACTGCTTCGCCTGCTCGCCGAACCCTTCCGTGACCGTGCTCGAATAGCTGGAGGGCGTGATGATCTGGGGCCGCAGCGCCTGCATACGGCCTTCGCGCACGCGTACCTTCCCGATCGAGTCCATCAGCTCACTTACCAAATGGTAATTAATGATGGTGTTGCCGAACGTTTCGAGATGGCGCTTGGGCGGCACGACGATCTCCGTGTTGTTGACGGCGAACCAAAAATCAAACTGTGTAGGTCTTTTACTCATGACGGAAGGAATACTATAACACGAAAAAGGGGCCGCTGTCACGGGCCCGTAATCGGCAAGCAGCAATTCTAATTTTGGCATGACACGCACAGAGGGAAGGCCCTCACGGGCCCACTACAAACGGAAACGCTGGGCTTTCTCCTGTTTGTAGTGGCGCCGTGAGGCGCTTCTTTGCCATAATTAGAATTGCTGATCGGCAAGTGACAGGGGCTGTTGGTTTGTAAGACGCTCACGCACTCACACATTAACGCACTTTCTTACCCTTGTGCCCCAACCGGGGCTGTGTTTAAATAGGCGGCATTATGAAACCTTTTATCCACGATGATTTCCTGTTGCAGAACCCTGCCGCCCGTGAACTTTACCATGGCTATGCGGCCCAGATGCCGGTGATCGACTACCACTGCCACCTGCCGCCCTCCGAGGTCGCGGAGGACAAGCGCTGGGAGAACATGACCCGCGTCTGGCTGGGCGGCGACCACTACAAGTGGCGCGCCCTGCGCTCGAACGGGCTCGACGAGCGCTTCATCACGGGCGACGCGCCCGACCGCGAAAAGTTCCAGAAGTTCGCCGAAGCCATGCCTTACCTGCTGCGCAACCCGCTGTTCGACTGGTCGCAGCTTGAGCTCGCCCGCTATTTCGATGTGTTCGACCTGCTGACGCCCGCCACGGCTGAGAAGATCTGGCAGACGACCGGCGAGCGACTGGCGCAGCCCGGCTTCAGCGCACGCGGCTTCATGACGCGCAGCAACGTCCGGCTGGTCTGCACGACCGACGATCCGGCCGACACGCTGGAGCATCACGCCGCCGTCAAAGCCTCGGGCTTCACGACCCAGATGTTGCCTACATGGCGGCCCGACAAGGCCATGGCCCTTGACCGGCCTGCCTTCTGGAACGCATGGCTGGACAAGCTGTCCGCCGTTGCGGGCATGCCGGTCAAGACGTGGGACGACCTGCTCTCGGCCCTCCAGAAGCGCCACGACTTTTTCGCTCAAAACGGCTGCCGCCTCTCGGATTACGGCTTGGACACGCTTTACGCCGAACCCTACACCGGGGCCGAGATCCGGGGGATCTTCACCCGCGTGCGTCAGGGGGAAGAGGCGACGCGTGAGGAGGTCGCCGCCTTCCGCTCGGCCTTCCTGTTCGAGGGGCTGGCCATGGATGCGCGGTCCGACTGGAGCGCGCAGATCCACTACGGCGCGATGCGCAACAACAACACCAAGATGTTCAAGCGGCTCGGGCCGGACACCGGGTTCGACAGCATCGGCGACTGGAGCGTGGCGGTGCCGATGTCGCGCCTCTTCGACCGCCTGGAGCAGGCGGACGCCCTGCCGCGCGTGGTGATCTACACGCTCAACCCGTGCGACAACGAGATGATCGGCACGATGCTGGGCAACTTCCAGCGCGGGCCCGAGGCGGGGCGCATGCAGTTCGGCTCCGGCTGGTGGTTCAACGACCAGAAGGACGGCATGCTGCGCCAGCTTGAGGCGCTCTCGCAGCTCGGCCTGCTGAGCCGCTTCGTGGGCATGCTCACGGACAGCCGCTCGTTCCTGAGCTACACGCGCCATGAGTATTTCCGCCGCATCCTCTGCAACCTGCTGGGCACCGACATCGCGGAAGGCAAGATCCCGAACGACATCGCCTGGACCGGCAAGGTCGTGCAGGACATCTGCTACACCAACGCGGTGCGGTATTTCGGATTCGACGTGTAGAGAACGGGCGGACACGCAGGTCCGCCCCTACGAACGCATTCATGCACTCCCCCACATACCTCGCCGCCGTGGTGGCCGCTGCGGTCGCGGCGTTGCTGTTCCTGATCATCCGGTTGAAGCAGGAGCCCTTCGTGGCGCTGCTTCTCGTGAGCATGGGCACGGCGCTGGCTGCGGGCTTTCTCGTGGCGATCCCGGTCTTCTTCGACGTGGGGTTCATCATTGGGCTGCCTTGTGCAATCCTGGCGGGGCCGGTTTTCGGAATGTGGATCGCCAGGCGCATTTCGGCGGGAAACACGACCTTGCTTGTCAGAGCGTACCGCTCCGGCTGATGCTTTTTGATCCAAACCCGTTTTTCCACGGTGATCCCCGTTCATTTGCCTGCCGCGACCACCGGTGCCTGCGCCGGTCGGTCGGGGCGGTAGAGGTAATCGGGCCACAACGGGCAGTTGAGGTCGATCCACGCCGTCAGCGTGCGCCTTTCCTCGGCGCTTAGCTTGACGTCCCGGTG
>JBBRJN010000224.1:0-5819 GCA_038219365.1 Kiritimatiellia bacterium
CGCGAAGCGCTCGCGTTCATCAGCCGCACGCAGCGACCGGTCCTTTTGCGCCTCACCGCCTTCACGCGTAAAGCCCACCCGGCTTTTCAGCTAACGCTGACGCGTGACGGCGACCTCGATCTGGCCCGCGACTCCCGGCACACAGCACTCAAGCAGCCCGGGGTGTGGCTGCCCGATCATCCGCTCCCCCTTGCCTTGCCTCCTGACCGCAGCATAACCTTGCTGCTTGAGCCGTGCGGCCCTGAGCGCGTCCGCGCGTCACTCGCCGGCAACGCCAGCCGTCCGCCCTGCCACTGGAGCCTTCCTCTGCTGCTGGCTGCCGTGGCCTGCGCACTAGACATCGACTGGCTGCTGGCGGTCGCGCTCGGGTTCACGTTTCAAGCCTACCTGCTTCAGTACCAGCCACGCCGTGCGACCGGCAATGCGAAGATCCAGCGCGGCAGAGCGGTTGCAAAGATAGTAGTAGTCTAATAAGCACATCTCATCAAACGTGCGCGCGTTACGCCCCGCCACCTGCCACAACCCGGTGATGCCCGGCATTCCTTTCAGGCGCAACGCGTGATAAGGCCGCGTGTAATGGCGCTGGTCGCTCGCAGGTAAAGGTCGGGGCCCAAAAAAGCGCATCTCACCCCGCGCCACATTCACCAGTTGCGGCAGTTCGTCCAAGAACGTGCGCCGTAAAAACCCTCCGGTCCGGGTCACACGCGGATCGCGCTCTAACTTGAACAAATGGTCATCCGCTCCCCGCGTGCGCTGCAGCCGCTCGAGCAGCCGCTCTGACCGGCGCATCATGGTGCGGAACTTTAACATCGTGAACGGCACACCATCCCGCCCATACCGCTCCTGCCGGAACAGCACAGGCGCGCCATCGAACAGATAAATCAGCAGGGCCAGAGCAACAAAAACCGGGAGCAGTAGCACGAGTAAAAATACAGCGGTCACACGTTCGAGAACGCCGCACCGCGTGCGCGTGCCACTCGGCGCACGGAAAACAAAGCACCCGGCCGTCTCCCCGTCCCGCAGCGGCTTACAGCCAGCAGGCCCGGCCAATGTTGGAATACAAAGGGCAGGCACTGCGGCCTCCGTTCCTTCTTTAGCCGCAGCGTCAATAAACGCGAGGAGATCCCCAGCTCCCTTGTTTCCCATGTCTTTCACTATGCGCTTCATTCTTTTGGGACCCATTATCCCTTTTCATCGCCGCCGCCGCAAGCGCAGAAACCCAAAACAAGGGGCCCTGGCACATGGACGGCGTCACTGCGAACGCAAGAAAGCCTCAGCTTTCCCGGTTGTAGCCCGCGAGGGCCTTCCCTCGGTGCGCGTCATGCCAAAATTAAAATTGCTGTGTTACGGCGTGACGATTGGACAATTTTTTGGCATATTACTTTTTTCAAAAATTTGACTTTAAGAGGTGGCCAATGGAATTGAAAACATCGAGCAAGCGAAGGCGCGACCGTCGCGTTGAAATGACTGTGGAGGGCTTGGAGGCAGATTACGCTTGGCATCTCCGCTACACGCAGTCGAAAGATATCGACGACGCGACCTCGCGCGACCAGTATACGGCCTTTGCCCATTGCGTGCGCGACCGGCTGGTTGAGCGCTGGATTGAAACGCAAAAAATGTACCGGGACCAGAATGTCAAGCGCGTCTATTACTTGTCCCTTGAGTTTCTGATCGGGCGTTTGCTCGGCAACAACGTCATCAACTTGAAGATGGACTCTTTTTGTCGCGCGGCGTTGGCGGATTATGGCATCGACTGGAACTCGCTACGTGATTTTGAGATGGACGCCGGACTGGGCAACGGCGGCCTCGGGCGGCTAGCAGCCTGTTTCATGGATTCAATGTCCACGCTGAATCTGGCCGGGATGGGCTACGGTTTGCGCTACGACTACGGTATTTTCAAGCAGCGCATTGTGGACGGACAGCAGGTCGAGGAGCCGGACCATTGGCTCAAGGACGGATATCCGTGGGAGCTGGCGCGTCCCGAGCACACGCAGGTCGTGCATTTCGGCGGCCGCGTCGAGTGCATCACCAACGGCCGCGTCGAGTGGCGCTGGATCGACACCGAACAGGTGATGGGCGTTCCCTACGATCTGCCGATCGTGGGCTACAGCGACTCCGTGAACACCTTGCGGCTGTGGTCGGCCAAAGCCGACGACGAGTTCCATTTGGATGACTTCAACAAAGGCTCCTATGTCGAGGCGGTCGAGAACAAGGTGCTGGCCGAGAATCTCACCAAGGTGCTCTACCCGAACGACAACGTGCTGGCCGGCAAAGAACTGCGCCTGCGCCAACAATATTTCTTCATCTCGAGTTCATTGCAGGACATCATGCGCCGGTTCCGCGTGATGAACAATGATTGGACATGCCTGCCCGAGAAAGTTTTCATCCAGCTCAACGAGACGCACCCCGCACTCATCATCCCCGAACTGATGCGCCTGCTGGTCGATCGCGAGGGGGTGGAATGGAGCACCGCGTGGTCGATCACGCGTGCCTGCACGGGCTACACAAACCACACGATCCTGCCCGAGGCGCTGGAGAGGTGGAGTGTCACGCTGATGGAGCGACTGCTGCCGCGCCACATGCAGATCATCTACGAGATCAACGGACGCTTTCTCAAACAGGTGGCTGCCATGTGGCCGGGCGATGTGAACCGGCTGGCGCGCATGAGCATCATTGATGAACATGGCGACCGCTCTGTGCGCATGTCAAATCTTGCGATCGTCGGCACGAGTGCGGTGAACGGTGTGGCGTATCTTCACACGGAAATCCTCAAAAAGTCGTTATTCAAAGACTTCTACGAACTCTATCCCACGCACTTCTCCAACAAAACAAACGGAATCACGCAGCGCCGCTGGCTGCTCAAGGCCAATCCGAAATTGGCGACGCTGATCACAGAGGCGATCGGCCCTGCTTGGATTACAGAGCTGGATCACTTGCGCTCGCTCGAGCAGTTCTTGGACGACACCTCATTCCTCGACAAATTCAGAAAGGTGAAACAGGCAAACAAGGAGTCACTGGCCGCGTATATCCGCTCCTCTGTAGGGATTGCGGTTTCGCCTGATTCGATTTTCGACGTGCAGGTCAAGCGGCTTCACGAGTATAAGCGGCAACTGCTGCTGGCCCTCTACATCATCGTACAGTATAACCGCCTGGTCGATGATCCGGCCTATGACCCGCAGCCGCGCACCTTTATTTTTGCTGCCAAGGCTGCACCCGGCTATGCCATGGCCAAGCTGATCATCCGGCTGATACACGGTATCGCCGATGTGGTGAACTTCAATCCGCGCGTCAAGGACAAGTTGTGCGTCGTCTTCCTTCCCGATTATCGCGTATCGCTGGCAGAGAAGATTATTCCCGCCGCGAACCTCAGCGAACAGATCTCGCTGGCGGGCACGGAAGCCTCAGGCACCGGCAACATGAAGCTGATGCTCAATGGCGCTTTGACCGTGGGCACGCTGGACGGCGCGAACGTGGAGATTCACCAAGAGGTTGGCGATGACAATATCTTCATCTTCGGCCTGCGGGCCGAACAGGTTGACGCATTGCGTTCCATCTACTCGTCGCGCGCCATCTACCATTCGGACCCTGAGATCCGCCGCGCGATCGACATGATGCGGCGCAACGTCTTCAGCCTGTTGACGCCGGGGCTGTTCGATCCGATCATCCGTTCGCTGCTGGACTACAACGATCATTACATGTTGCTGGCTGACCTGCGCGATTACCTCGAGACGCAGGACAAGGTTGACGAGCTTTACAGCACACCGCTCAAGTGGGACCGCAAGGCGCTCATCAACGTGGCGCGCTCCGGCAAATTCTCCTCGGACCGGACGATAAGTGAATACGCCCGCGACATTTGGCACATTGAACCGGTCAAGGTCTCGCAAGACTGAAGGTGAGCGTGCACCGATGAAACGAGTGGCCTTGGTGACTGGAGGTACGCGCGGCATTGGGCTCGGCGTTGCGCGCGCGTTGGCAAAAGAAGGCTTCAGTCTCGCCGTGTGCGGCACGCGTGCGGAAGAGGATGTCGTGTCCGCGCTTGGCGCTCTGCGCGCGACGGGTGCGGAGGTGCTCTATTGCCGCGCGGATGTGTGCAGCGCGGAAGATCGTCACGCGTTGCTCGAGCGGGTCCGGCTCCGCTTCGGCGCTCTGCATGTGCTGGTGAACAACGCCGGGGTCGCCCCGCTGACGCGGACAGATTTGCTGGAGGCGTCGGAGGAGAGTTTCGAGCGCGTGTTACGGATCAATCTGAAAGGACCTTATTTCCTGACGCAGGCCGTTGCCCGCTGGATGGTACAGCAGCGGCAGGCAGCCGAAGCCTTTGTAGGCTGTGTCGTGAACATCGGCTCGGTGTCGGCGGAAGTCGCTTCCGTCAACCGCGGCGAGTACTGCGTCTCAAAAGCCGGCGTCTCCATGATGACCCAGCTTTTTGCGAGCCGTCTCGGCGAGTTCGGCATCCCCGTTTACGAGGTCCGCCCCGGCCTTATCCACTCGGACATGACCGCGAGCGTCACGGCCAAATACGACACCAAAATCGCCCAGACCGAACTGCTGATCCAGAAGCGCTGGGGGGAGCCTGATGATGTGGGGCGGGCGGTCGCAATGCTGGCGCGCGGCGATCTTCCCTACTCGACGGGACAGGTCATCCGTGTCGATGGCGGCCTCACGGTTCAACGGCTGTAGGACACCATGCGTAACTCTTTACCTATCGCGCATGTTCACACGCTGGTGATCGGTTCCGGCGCGGCGGGCCTCAACGCCGCCGCGCAGTTGCGTCGGCGTGGCATCGAGGTGATGATTATCACTGAGGGCCTCGCAAAAGGGACCTCCATCAATACCGGCAGCGATAAGCAAACGTACTATAAATTAGGACTCTGCGGCGCGGTTCAGGACTCCATGGCCGATATGGCCGCCGCGCTGTTCGCGGCGGGCGGAATGCACGGCGACCTCGCCTTGGCAGAGGCCGCGGGCTCGGCGCGTTCCTTCTTCAACCTGATCAATCTGGGTGTCCCTTTTCCGCAGGACGCCTACGGTCAGTATCCGGGGTACAAGACCGATCATGATCCCGCGCGGCGCGCGACCTCGACCGGGCCTTATACCTCCCGCGACATGTGCCTGGCTCTGCTCAGCGAGGTCAAGCGGCTGGGCGTGCCTGTTCGCGAAAAGCTATCCGTAACCGACTTGCTGGTCTGCGGCAGGGGCGCGGCTCGGCGCGTGTGCGGGGCCTTGGCGCTGGACGCCGCTGGTGCGTGGCAGGCGTTCCGCGCAGAGAACGTGGTGTTTGCGACGGGCGGGTTCGGCGGCCTCTATGCCGCGAGCGCATACCCAGCTGTCCACCTCGGCGCGATCGGCGTGGCCTTGCGTGCCGGCGCGTGTGCGCAGAGCTTGCCTGAGTCGCAATTCGGCCTGGCCTCGATTAAACATCGCTGGAACGTCTCAGGCACCTACATGCAGGTTTTGCCACGCGTGGTTTCTACCGCGGCGGACGGCATATCCGACCCGCAGGAGTTTTTGTTGGCCGCTTTCGGCTCAGCCGCAGAGGCGTACAACAGACTGTTTCTCAAAGGCTACCAGTGGCCCTTTGATGCGTGTCATGCCGAGACCGGGTCGTCGCGCATCGACCTGCTTGTGTCCGAAGAGTGCATTGCCAAAAGCCGCCGCGTGTTTCTCGATTTTCGCACCGATGGCCGCGGGTTCACATTTTCAGCCTTGTCCGATGAAGCACGTGCCTATCTGGAACAATCCGGCGCAACACAACGGTCACCCTTTGCGCGGCTCAAACACATGAATCCGAGTGCGGTCGCGCTCTATCACAAGCAGGG
>JBBRJN010000225.1:0-5798 GCA_038219365.1 Kiritimatiellia bacterium
ATATTTACGGGCTGACCGAAATCTGCGGCCCCGGCGTCGCCAACGACTGCCAGCACCACCGCGGCCTGCATATTTTCGAAGACCACTTCTATCCTGAGATCGTCGATTCCGATACGCTCGAGCCCCTGCCCGACGGCGAGAAGGGCGAGCTGGTTTTCACGACACTCACCCGCACCGGAACGCCGATGCTGCGCTACCGCACCCGCGACCTTTCGCGCATCTACACCGGCGCGTGCCCTTGCGGACGCACCATCCGCACCTTCGAGCGCATCAGCGCCCGCAGCGACGACATGCTCATCATCCGCGGCGTCAATGTCTTTCCTTCTCAGATCGAAGCGGGGCTGATGTCGATCGAATCGGTTCTTCCTCACTATCAGATCCTCGTGGACAAAGAAGGTGACCTTGACACCCTCGAAGTCAAGGTTGAGGTGACCAAGGAAACCTTCAGCGACGACATCAAGACGCTTGAGAGGCTGCGCCAGAGCATCGGACACGCGGTGCAGCGCATCATCAACATCAGCGCCAAGGTCACCCTTGTCGAGCCGCACACGCTGCCCCGCAGCGAGGGCAAACTCAAACGCGTCACCGATCTCCGCAAGAAAGCATAGCTAGAAAAGGTCCTTCATCATGAAAATTCAGCAAATTTCCCTGTTCCTTGAGAACAAGCCCGGGCATCTGAACGCCATTTGCCGCACGTTGGCCGGGGCCCATATCAACATCGTGACCCTGTCTCTGGCCGACACCCAACAGTTCGGCATCGTCCGCCTGATTGTCGAGGAGTGGCAGAAAGCCAAAGACGTGCTCGAGCAGGCCGGTTACGTGGTCAACGTGCGCGAGGTTGTCGCCGCGGCTGTCGCGGACAGACCCGGCGGCATGGCCGAGATCCTCGACATCATCGGCAAGTCCGGCGTCAACATCGAGTACATGTACGCCTTCGCTTTCCGCCATGGTTCGGAAGCCGTGCTGGTCTTCCGTTTTGACAACCCTGACCGCGCGATTGAGGCACTCAAGAACGCGGGGCGCGATGTCCTCGACGCCGTCACCCTTTTCACCGAAGCGAAGTAACCCCGCATGAACACGACACCGATTATTGAAAACCGCATTTTTCAGCCTGAATTCGAGTGCCTGCCGCGTCCGCAACTCCTAGCCCTGCAACTCGAACGCCTGCGCGTCGCCGTCGCCCGTGCCGCAACGGTGCCGTTCTACAAAGAGCAGTTCGCTAAGCTCGGAATCAGCCCTGACCAGATCACGAGCCTGGACGATCTGCGCCGTCTGCCCTTCACCGTCAAAGCCGACTTGCGCAACCACTACCCGCTCGGGTTTCTCGCCGTGCCACGCTCCGAAGTCTCCCGCTACCAAGGTACCAGCGGCACCACCGGCAAGCCCACGTGGGTGGCCTACACCAAGAGCGATGTGAACAACTGGAGCGACCTCTGTGCCCGCTTCCTCGTCTCCGGCGGCCTGCGCCCCGAACACACGGTACAGATCGCGTTCGGCTTCGGCCTCTTCACCGGTGGGTTCGGGCTGCACTTCGGGATCGAGCGCGTCGGCGCGTCAATCATTCCGCTCTCCAGCGGCAACTCGGAGCGCCAGCTCATGTGCATGCAGGACCTGCGCCCGGAGATCCTCATCTGCACGCCGTCCTACGCACTCAAGCTCATGGATACCCTCTTGCATGAGGGTGTGGCTCGCGATTCCATCGCCCTCGAACATGCCCACTTCGGGGGCGAGCCGTGGACAGAAGACATGCGCACACGGATCGAAGCTGGCCTGAACATCCGCTGCTGGAACAACTACGGCTTGGCCGAAGTTCAGGGCCCCGGCGTCAGCGGCGAGTGCGCCTATCGCAACGGCATGCACATCCAAGAGGACCAGTTCATTTTCGAGGTCATCAACCCCGATACACTGGAGCCCGTGCCGGATGGCGAAAAGGGCGAGTTGGTCATTACGCCGCTCTGCCGCGAAGCCTTCCCCGTCCTGCGTTACCGCACGCGCGACATCGGGTATCTTTACAATGACGGGTTCTGTCCCTGCGGGCGCACCACGCGCCGCATGAGCCGCATCCTCGGACGCACAGACGACATGCTGATCATCCGCGGCGTGAACGTTTTCCCGTCGCAGATCGAGGCCGCGCTCATGCGCATTGAAGCGGTGGCACCGCACTACATGATCGACGTCAGCCGCCCCGGCGCGATGGACGAGGTCACCGTCCATATCGAGATGCAGCGGGACATGTTCTCAGACAGCATGCGCGAAATGCAGACGATTCGTGACTCCATCACCTCCGCGATCCAAAACATCACCGGCCTGCACATGCACGTGAACCTCGTGGGGCCGAACACCCTTGAGCGCTTTGAGGGCAAATCAAGGCGCGTCAAGGATCACCGCAAACTCGTGGATTAAGCCGGGCTCATTTGCCTGCGAGCACCAGCTTGGCGTGGTTGGCGTAAGCGCCGCGCGGATCATCGGCGTACGCACGCAGCACCTTCTCGCCGCGGCCCTCGAAATCGCCGAGACGGTAGAGGGCGCGTGCCACCGCCAGCTCACGTAGGCAAGCGGAGCGCTCTTTGTTGCCCTCTTCGTTCGAATAGTTTGGAATGACCGGAAGTTTGGCCTGCATCTTGATCGCGTACCCGCTGATTTCCGGCTTGGCCAACAACGCGCCCAGTACCGGCGCGGCGCGTTTGTCACCAATCGACTCAACCGCCATCGCCACCGCACGGAAGTGCGAAAATTCGTTGGTCTCCGAAAGCCCCTGCGCTTTCTCAATCAGCACCGGCAAGGCCTTCTGTGACTTCGCACGGCCCAAAGCGATGACGTAGCTATCCATCCAACTCACGCTGCGGTTGAACTGCCCCATGCCGCGGAAGTTCCAGCCCTTATCCCACGCCATGCCTTTAACCTTTTCGATCAGCGCATCTTCGCCGTCCGCATGACCCATCATGGCCAGCACATGCGCGTAGGCGAACTTCGCCTCCGGCTGACTCGCTTTGCGGTAGGCACCCTGCAGCAACGGCACGCTGCGTGCAGGATCAACCAGCACAACCGCAAGCCCCTGATAGTCCTTGGCGAGCGACACAACCGCCCGCTCGATCAGCGCGTCCGGAAGCGGGAACGAGTCCTTCATCGTCAGCACGTTTTCCGGAAGGATCTTCATGCCGATGAGATGCCGCTGTAACGCAGGCATATCGACCTTGCGGACCGTCACGCCGGCCTTCACCGCCATGGCAGCCGCCACTCCTGCCGCATAGCCCTGGTTCTGGACATCCGGCTGCATACGCAAGATCGGCATCGCGTCGCGGTGTGCGCTGATGCCCAGCCCCGTCACCAGCAAGCCGTCCAGCTTCTTGGGCAGCAAACAGCGGTAAGGCAGGTTCACCTTCATGCCCTTATGCCCGGGATCCTCAATAAAGAACTGGGGATGCACGGTGTGGCCGTGCGAGTCGAAGTTGCTGAAGGGCTGCACCACCACATCCGGATAGGTGCGCTCGTTCACCACGTCCAACGGCGACATGTAGAACGCACCGATCAGGCGGCGGCGCTCGCGGCTGTTGATGACCTGGGCCTGATCCCAAATGCTGTCGCGCATGCTGAACCGCGAGCGCAACGCAAAGAAACAGAGATCGGCCGCATCGGTGTCGTCCAAAAAGCCGATATCCGTGTTGGTGTAGCTTGCGCCTAAGGTACGGGGCGTCTGACCCACACCCTGCAGAGCCACTTCGGCCGAGGTGATGAACTCGGTCTCTTCGCCGGCCAGCGCCGCCAACTCCGCGTTGCCCGTGCTGTCGATCGCCGCCTTACACCGAATGACCCCTCGCTCGCCGTTCGGGGTCAGAACGACCACGCCCGTAAGTTTCCCGTTCTCGACGATCACGCCGTTGACCATCGTGCCATACCACACTTCGGTGCCGGCCTTCCGGTTCTGGCGGCGGTACCACTCCGATTTACATTGGGAGAAGACCACCCCCGTCTCCTTCACTCCCGCGTCGATCTCGCTGGTAAAGCCCACGCGGTTGCCCCAATAGTAAATGCCGATCAGCCCGTCCGTCTCCACGCCCCCCATCTGGTAGATGTATTCGCAGACGATGGTCTTCGCCCCCTGCCGCGCGGCCGCGATGCCAGCCGGACCTCCGCCCGTGCCCGCACCCGCGACCAACACATCGCACTCCGCCAGCACCGGCAGTTCGCGCGCCTCAACCCGGACCGTTCCCGACGTATTGCTCAGATACCCCGGCAGCCCCAACGCATGTTCACCGACCGCGACGCCCGCACGCGGCGCCTTCAGGTTGCTGCCGACCCGCACGTCCATCACGGCCGGCCGCTGCTTGGCGAGGCGAGCCGCCTCCGCGCCGACCCGTTCACCCAAGGCCATGAGGTTGCCGGGCTTCATCGCCTGCTCCGCAGCCTCACGCGACACATCGGCCATGGCGCTGAGAACAAAGAGGTACTCCGTGCCCGCAGGCTGGAAGACCTTCAAGTCCAGAGCATCGACGCCGGGCCACGGCACCTGGGCAGAGGCCTGCCCTTTGATAAGATCGGGCGACACCAAAGACATCGTGTCAGCCGACTCCAGTTGCGTCGGGACAAAGGTCAGGTCGCGCGCCTTCTGCTCGGCCGCTTCGAACGACCGCTCCGAACCATCCTTCATCGGCAGAGTGATCTCACACTCGAACATGCGCCCCTTGATGAACTCCGGAAGGCCCTTTGCAGGCTTGATTCCCGTCACCTTGGCGTCATACAAGCCGAACAACTCCTTCACCTTCACCCCTTCGGCTCGCGGTGCCTCACCCGCCACCACGGTCCGCTTGAAGGTATAGTTACCCGCAGGAAACGGCGTGGCCTGTCCACCCGCCGCACGCGCCAGCAGGCCGCGTTCCGTCGCGTCGATCACCACCTTGGCCTTGATCACCTGCCGCCCGCTGCGGTCCGCAATCACCACGCCCGCGAGCTTGCCCGCGGCATCGACCAACGGTTCGGTTGCATGCGCACCGGTCAGGAACGGAATATTGGCGTTCAGCAGCGCTTCATCCAAGGTCTTCTTCACCTTCAGCGGCATGGTCCGGTCCGAAACCGTCGCAGCGGACGTCGCCGTTTTCGCCGGATAAACATAAAACTCACCCAGCAGTTGACGGGTGACGCCCGCTCCCTGCAACACCCGCACCTTGAGATAACGGGCTTTACCCTGTAGCGTTACCGCAAGTTCAGCACACTCGGAACCGGCTCCCCGAACCCGCTCTTTACTCGACCCCAACGGCTGCCAAGTTTTACCGTCAGCGCTGCCCTGCACCTGAATTTCGCCTGTCACAAAACCGCCGTCGCCCTCGCGCTCGAACACGCCCGCCACAAACTGACTCACCTCCGTGACCGAGCCCAAATCAAGCGTGATCTCCACGTCCCCGTTGAACTGCACACTCTGACTCGACGACTCCAGACACTGCCCGTCAGACAGCACCTCGTTCGCACGGTCCGCGTGATTCGCTTCAGGTTTACGGTTCGCCTTATACGTAAAGAGCAGCGAGGGCGAACGTGCGGCTGGTGCCAAATACATGCGCTTTTTCAACGCGCAGCGGGAATCGTCACCCTCCTCCGCACGCAGGCGCAGTTTTCCCGCGATGTCCTCTCCCAGATACGGGCGCGGCGCAACCACGAAAACTTTGGCACCTGCCTCTGCCGCCTTGCAGGCCGCAGCGACCGCTCCAGAAGAACCGCCCACCACGACAACGTCCACGTCTTGCACCAGCGGCAGCTCTTTTTCCGACTCGACAATCCCCGCCGCGCAAGCGACCTGACACGCCAAC
>JBBRJN010000226.1:0-5781 GCA_038219365.1 Kiritimatiellia bacterium
TCTACCATAACAGCTGAAGAGTTTGATCAACGATTTGATCGCGGAGACGACATCTCTGCCTTCGTCGATAAATCAACCATAATGCGGCCTGACGTCGAGGCTCGACGTGTCAATGTGGATTTCCCTGAATGGATTATCAGGAGTCTGGACGTTGAATCAAAAATTATCGGCAAGACAAAAATAACTCGGTATGACGTGGCCGAACACCTCCGGACCCCGAAAGAAATGGCGGCTTATTTGGAGGCCTGTATCGAGGAGGCCGGCGGCGATGCGGCTTTCGTTGCAAAGGCACTTGGAGATATCGCACGCGCGAAGGGCATGACACAAGTGGCGCGCGACGCCGGCCTATCACGAGAGAGCCTTTATAAGGCCTTGTCGGGAGACCGGAGCCCAGGTTTTGACACGATTCTCAAGGTGATCGACGCGCTCGGTCTTAAGCTCCATGCCGGAGCCGCAAGGGCATGATTTAGGCGGCCAATCAAGCGGTGGAGGCGACGGGATGCCGCCGCCTCACCTAGGTCGTTCGCAACAAGAGAAAAAGGCAAAAGAAGTTCGGAATCAGTCTGACAAGGTTGGGGATTTTCATATTCGAGATGGAGACGCTTGACAGTAGCGCGAGCTGTACAGTATCCTGTCCATCATGAATGCAATGACCTACACAGAAGCACGGGAGACACTGGCAGTCACGATTCGCCGTGTCTGCCGCGATCACGTACCTGTAATTATCACACGGAAGCGTGAGGATTCGGTTGTCATGATGGCACAAGAAGATTATGACTCACTTACGGAGTCTGCCTATCTCTTGCGAAGCCCCAAAAATGCCAGGAGACTCCTCGATTCCATCCGGGAGCTTGAGAGTGGAAAAGGTCAGGAAAGGCAACTTATTGAATGAAGGTCACTTTCTCAAGCCAAGCATGGGAAGATTATCTTCATTGGCAACAGACAGACCGTAAGTTGCTCAAGCGGATCAATGCTTTAATCAAGGAGATTTCAAGAACACCTTTTGAAGGTGCGGGGAAACCTGAACCCCTTCGGCACGCTTTGGCAGGATATTGGTCACGGAGAATCACAGATGAACACCGCCTCGTCTATAAGATGCAGGATGATGCTGTTCTCATCGCACAAGCGAGATTCCATTATTGACGAAGTGACAACAAGTGCGAACAAGCGGTGGAGGCGACGGGAAGCAGCCGCCTCACCGCCGATGTTATGCGGAGAAAGCGCTCATCGCCTTCGTAAAGGGCGTTTTCTCCGGATTGGGCGGATGGCTCGCCGCCCTGCCGGACGCGCGACGGCAGGAGTTTTGCAAACCCCGGAGATGCTTGAACCCATGCCTCGGACTTGGTAACAACCAACGAATATCCGTTCCCCCAACCTTGATCCGACGCGCAACGGCAAGCCGCGTCCTCCCGTGATGGTGCCGGAGAGCGCTACCAATCTCCTCTCACATGGCTGTAAAGTCACGGGGAGTTCTGCCCCGCTGCTGGGCAAGTTGTCGCTCGCCACAGACGGCGAAAAGGAACATGATGACGCTCATGTTGATCTTCCCGCCGTCACTCCGTCAAAGGACGAAGCGAAAGTGCGGTTGCGGTTGCAACTTTCGAAACCGATATTTATGTGACCCCGTGCCATGGTTTATCCGCGCGTCGCGCCGAATGTGACATAGACGGGCCGGTGGAGCGCGTAAGGGCCGTGGGCGGGCGTGAGCTGGCCCGTGGCCGCATCGTAGGCGTAGGAGAACAATTCGTTTGAGTTCTCGTGGCCCAGAAGGACGAACTTGCCGCCCGGCATGAATTCGAAATCGCGCGGGAACTTGCCGACCAGTTTGGAGATTGCCAGACGTTCCATCTTGCCGGTGGCGCTGTCTACGTCGAAGGTAGCGATGCTGTCATGGCCGCGGTTCGAGGTAAAGAGGCGCTTCCCGTCTTCCGAAATCTTGATCGCCGACGCCTTGCTGAAGTCGTGGTAGTCAGACGGGATGGTGTCAAGGGTCTGGATGTGGATGAACGCGTCGCCTGTATAAAAGAACGACGAGACGGTGTTGTTGAGTTCGTGCAGCAGGAAGGCGAGCTTTTTGCTCGGGTGGAAAAGGATGTGTCGCGGACCCGCGCCGCCTGCGGACGTGATAGTCAGCGGTTCAACTTCTTTCAGTCCGCCCGCCCGGTTAACGAAATCGTAGACCTTGACGCGGTCGATGCCGAGGTCGACGACGCAGAGGAACTTGCCGTCGGGCGTAACCACCGAACAGTGCGCGTGGGCTTTTTCCTGACGGCCCTTATCCGGTCCGCTACCGGCATGCTTGACGGTGACGGGCGGCGTGTCGGCGATGCTGCCGTCGGGATTCAGTTCAAAGACACCCGCGACCGCGTTGGTGTACTCCGCGAACACGAGGGCCTTCTCGGAAGGGTCGAGGGCGATATAACAGGGCACGGTGACGCCGATGGGCTTGTGGTTGATCGGCATGAGCGTGTCGCCCTTGATCGCGTAGGCGGCGACTGCGCCGTTCTGCGCAGGGGCTCCGAGCTCTGGCATGCCTTGCGCTGCGTAAAGGATGGGTTTGCGCTTCGAGAGCGAGAGAAAGATCGGGCTTTCGATGCCGCTGACAAGACCGACCGGGCGGAAGGCTCCTGAGTCGGTGTCGGTCTCGAAAATGTGGATGCCCTCTTTTTTGGCGTCGGTGTAAGTGCCGACATAGGTCATGATCTTCATGCTGTCTCCTCTCGCACAATGAGATTGAAACTTTAGAATACAGGAATAACGAGGGAGGGGCAAGGAGGATGGAGGAGTGAGGAGTTGGCCACCCCCAGAAAACGCTTTCGCCTTGTATCCTTTTTTGTGTATTGTACTCGTTATTAATTTGTTTTCAGGGGCATATGTTTGGGGGAGGCTTATGAAGCACATGGGGGTTCTGTTTTTCAGTTGCGTGTTGGCCGCTGCGCAAGGCTTGTGCGCCGACACCTGGTGGCAGGCGCAACTCAGTCAAGTCGAGATGTTCAACAAGCAGACGGCGGAGTCGCGCGAGGCGATGCGTGCTGCCAATCCCGGATGGAAAGCGTTCAAGACCTTTACGCAGCCGTTGGAGAGCGGGCTCGAGTCGGTTCCCGTGCGCGTGAAGATGACAGGCATCCGCAAGGTGTGGCTCGGCTCGACCGGCCGCGGGCAGGCCTTCTGCGGCGAACCGGTCTGGGTGGACGCCAAGGGCAACAAGACGTCGGTTGTGCTTGCCGAAAGTGCCCCTTGTGCGGGCAAGCCTTCTGGCTTTACGGTTCGTGCGGCTGGCAAGCGTCCGTACAAGCTGCGCGGCGGTGCGCTCAAGGAGTTTGCCTACGGATATCTCTTCAACGAGTGCCAGGCGCTCGCCGAGGCACCCGAGGGTACGGAGTGGTTCGAGGCCGCCGCCGGGCAGAACAACCCCAATAACACGAAAACGGTTCTTCATCTCATCCTTGAGTTGGAGTCGCGCCTGGCTAGCTCCGAGTCGCGCAACGAGACCGCCAAAGAGATCCAGAACGATGTCGCCCGCCAGTTCAATACGCCGCAAGACGTTTTCGAGCAGTTGCTGGAGCAGAAGGAGAACATCTGGGGCGGCAGCGCGGTCTCTTCCGACCTGCGCCAGCTCACCGACCGCTATACGTCGGCCTGCCCTCCCGGCTTACGCGAGAAGGCACAAAAGCTGCGCCCCTACACGCCCGAGAACCTCGCGAAAGTGCGCGCACTCTATTATCTCGAACAGGCGCGGCAACGGCTCGAACTCTGTCGTAAGACCGCCGATCTCGTGACCCGCGAAGGCGGCAGCGTGACCTGGGCCGAAGCCGAGATTGCCGCGCTTGAAAAGAAAGTAGCGGACGCCATTGCCGCCGATCCCGCCGGTGACTCCGGACTCTTTGGCGAAACCTTTCGCCTGCGCCGCAAAATCCTTTTCGCGCATCCTTCGCTGCAGTTCGAGACGCTGCTGATCAACAAGAACGCACCCACGATGTACAGTCACAACTGCGACCAGTACCTCGGTCGCCACAGCCGTGTCGGCGAAGGCCCGACGCTGCTGACCGGTTGGCAGAGTGACCAGCCTCACGAGCGCGTGCTCATCAAAGACCGGCTGCCGCCCGGCGCATTCTACCGTCCCAATTTGCACCCCGACGCCACCAAATTCGTTTTTGCCTATTCCGACCATACAACCAATAACCCCTTCTTCTTCCGGTACTTCCTCTATGAAGCGGCGATCGACGGCTCTCGGGTGCGTCAGCTCACCGGTACGCCGCGCGACCCGCTCACGACCATGGACGGACGGTCGACGGTGATGATCGAAGACAGCGATCCCTGCTATTTGCCTGACGGCGGAATCGTTTTCGTCTCGACCCGCTCGCAAAACTACGGCCGCTGCCACGGCGGACGCTACACGCCCGCGCTGATGCTCTACCGGTGCGACAAAGACGGCAACGCCATCCGGCCGCTCTCCTATGGCATAGAAAACGAGACCACGCCCTCGGTGCTCAACGACGGACGCATCATCTACACGCGCTGGGAGTACGTTGATCGCCACGAGATGGAGTTCCACAAGCTCTGGTGGAAGCGGCCCGACGGCACCGGCGTCTCCAGCTACTACGGCAACGACACCATCTACCCGCTGATGATTTCCGAAGCGCGTGCCATTCCCGGCTCGCAAAAGATCGTGGCGACCGGTGTGGCGCACCATAGCTTCCACACCGGCACGACGATTGTCATCGACGTGCAGAAGGGCGAGAACGGTCCCGACCCGGTGACGCGCATCACGCCTGAACGCAAGTTTCCAGAATCGGATGAGCCTGGCGGTCCCGGACAGTTCGCTACGCCTTTCCCGCTGACGGAGAACCTGTTCTTCGCCACGTACTCGCCGAACAACATTCCCTTCCAAGGTACGGTTCCTGACGACACGGGCTACAGTATCATGCTGGTCGACACGGTGGGGGGGCGCGAGCCCATCTTCCGCGACCCTGACACCTGCTGCTTCTCGCCCACGCCGGTGGTGCCCCGCCCCATGCCGCCGGTACTGCCCTCCATGCTGCCGGAGCATCCGGGGAGCGAAACGGGCATTTACGCCGTGCAGAATGTGAACCTCACGCGCAATGACCCCAAGGGGATACTCAAACCTGGCCAGATCAAGTACCTGCGCTTTAACCAAATCTACGTCAAGCCGATTGCCTCTAACGCGGGGCTCAACTGCCGCGTGGGTGTGGGGCTGGCCAAGAAGATTCTCGGCACCGTGCCGGTGGCGGATGACGGCTCGGTCGTGGTGCGCGTGCCTTCGGGCATTCCGCTGCAGATCCAGTCGCTCGACGAGAACGGCATGGCGGTGATGACCGAACGCTCCTTCCACTATCTTCACGCGGGCGAACGCCGCGGCTGCGTCGGCTGCCACGCGGAGAGCCACGCTTCGCCGCCCGACAATCCCACGCTGCTGATGCGCAAGCCCGCGGCGCTCACGCCGCCCGTCGGCCCCGACTACCCCGGCGGCTTCAGCTTCGTCAGGACCGTCCAGCCCGTGTTGGACCGCTACTGTATCCGTTGCCACGGCCTCGGCGAAGGCCAGCCGCCCAGCGGCGTCAACCTCGTCGGCAACCAGAACGGGAGCTTCTCGCAGTCATACGTTATTCTTGCCCGCTACACCAATCCGATCGGGCTGAAGCCCGAGACGCATGGGCTCGACAAGAACATCAGCCGCCCGATGGACTACTACGCGCACGGCTCAAAGCTCGGCAAGATGCTGCTTGAGAACCACAAGAAGGTGAACCTGCCGCGCGAGGA
>JBBRJN010000227.1:0-5768 GCA_038219365.1 Kiritimatiellia bacterium
CAGGTGGGTTGGAGGCACTGAAGGCGATCGCCTCAAGCCCGACAATCGGCAGCATAATTGTGATGAAAAAGGTGAGCACGCCCAGCAGTTTACCCACCGCGACCGCCCAGTTGGTCACCGGAGACGTAGCCAGCAGTTCTACGGCGGAGGCCCCGATGCCGACAATGGGAAAGAGGGTCCCTGCGGCGGGCGCGGTTTGCTTTTTCCGGCGGACAACCGTGGCCGGTTTTCTCTGTCGCTGATCAGATTCAGATTTCATTAGATAAGAATATACTCTTTGTTTAGGATGTTTTCAATGCGGATGCGAGGGAAGGCAGCAATTCTAATTATGCTTTGTCCTACGGCAGTTATTGCCGCGTTTGATCCAAGTGCGCTATAATAAAAGGAAAAGGGGGACGGTTATGGGTTTTGGGGATGATTTGTTTCAGTGGCTGCTCATTCCCCTGATTGCCGTGTCTTCCTTTGCCGCCCCCGCGCCCGTCCCGGCGGTCGTCACGCTTTCAGACGGCACGGTCCTGTCAGGCAATCTACGCCTCATCGGAGCACGCCCTTTGACACTTGTGCCGCTCGGCGAAGACCGGCAGCGAACCGTCCTATTCAGCGACATCCTTTCGATCGACCATCAGATTGAAACCAACAGCATGGAACGTCCGTGGGTCTTCAAGGAGTCAGGGAAAGCGGAAAAGGTTTACCTCGAAGGCCGGTATCCGCTGCTGAATTTCAAGACGCGCATCACGCTGGTGAATGGCGGCATCCTGACCGGGCACATCATTTCAGCGGCCATGAACCTCACGTCCGACGAGGGTACAAAGAAGATTTTTCTCGAACGCCAGATCAAGGGCACGCTGGAGCAGCAACTCGCTGATGTCGTTTACGTCAGCACCATCAGGATGACAGCCAACGTGCTGGAGGGCGGAGGTGCCATCAGCGGCAGCGTTGAGGGTTTCGGCAAGGTCGAGTCCGTCACCGCCTTGGACAACGAGCGGGGCCAGGTGCTGTTCGCCCGCGTAACAAAAGGTGACCTCTTCGATTTTGGCACCGTGCTACCTGGCAGCTACGACCTCTGCATCCTCACCGACACGCATGTTCTGGTTGGGCACTCTGACGCCACGCCGCGCGAGTCGACTGCGGGGGGTGCGCTTCAGGCAGGCGACCTGGCCTCGATTAACACGAAGTTCCCGCTGGCCGACGACTTTTTCAATGACCGCTGGATTCTGCGTTTGCGCGGCAACCGCAGCTTCACCAAAGCGCTCGTTTACCAGCGGCGCGGCAAGTTCTATGAGGCCGAAAAATGGACGCCCGGCGGTTTTCTCTGGCATCTGGAGGTCTGGGGCTGGCACTTCGCCGATCCCGACTGGAAGCTCGACAAGCACTACATCCTGATCCGCCACAAACAGAAGGGCGGCGAGCAGAACCGCAAACTCATGTACGGCAAAGCGCTGGACGCCGTGACGCCCGGCAGCACCTGCCACATCCAGTCAGGCACAGGAGCACATGAAGAGTGGACCTTTATACGCAACCTTGAGTAGAGCGGCGTTCCATCGCCGTATCAGTCTCACCCTCCGTCGGCTGTTGCTGGCCGGCGCAGTGCTTCCCCTGACGCTGGCTGTCGTTTTCGCCGCCGACAACCTCTTCAACCTCTCCGCCACCGTGCGGGCTGTGATCACGCTCGCCTTCCTCAGCGGCAGCGTCGGCGGCTTGGCCCGCATCTATTTTCTGTATTGGCGCAGGCCAGTCGACTCCGCCAAGGTGGCCGTCTATCTGGAACAGCGCTACGGCATTGCAGACAACCGCCTGGTCAACGCCGTTCACTTCGACCGCGACCCCGAAATCCCCGGGTTCATCAAGGAGATCTTCACGCACACCGCCGAGACGTCCTGCACGGGAATGAAGTTCACGAACGTGTGGCAGCACGCCCACCTCAAACCGGCCGTTAAGCTATGTGTCGCAAGCCTGTTGCTTTTCCTTGCCTACGCCATCCCCTTCGGCTCCCACGCGAAGAACGCCTTCCTACGCTACATCAACCCCGCGACAGCGGTGATGCCGCTCAACTTCACCCAGTTCTCGGTTTCGCCCGGAAACACGGAGGTGATCGAGGGCAGCGCCTGCCTGATCCATGCCGCAGCCACCAAGTTCGACCGTCCGGTCGGAGGGCTCGATATTCTGGTTAAAGACGGCGGCTCACCGCTGTTCTACCCCATGCACGCGGAAACAAACGGGTTCGCCTTTGAGATGCGCGACCTCTCGCATGAGACGCGCTACGCGGTCAAGAACGGCAATGATGTCAGCCGCTGGTACACCGTCGCCGTGATCCGCCGCCCGAGGCTGGAGCATCTGTCGATAACCGTCACCCCGCCCGCTTACACCGGGGAGAAGCCCTCTCAGCTCAGTCCGCACAAGCGCGAGGCGGGGGTTCTTGTAGGCTCCCGGATTCAGGTGAAAACAGCGCCTGACCGCGACCAGCAAATCCGTTTTTACCGAGATGGCAAAGCGCTTGTCGACGCTGGATCTGATCTTTCGTTCGACCTCCTCGCGGACACCGCCGTGTCGGTGGACGTCAAGGATGCCAAGGGGCTGGTTCATACCGGAATCTGGCAGTGCCGTTTTAAAATGACCGCTGATAAAATCCCCGAGGTCCGGTTCCTCAACCGGGAGCTGAACGTGGAAGTTGACGCGGGGCAAGCGCTCCCGCTGAACATCGAAGAAAACGACGATTTCGGCATCGCGGCGCTGGAGCTTTACACGCTGCAGAATCAAGAGGAAAAAATTCTCAAGCGCATCAACTACCGTGACATCAAGCGTGATCGCAACGAAGTCAGTTCGCTGCCCATCTCCGAAGACACTTTTGCCCGCAATGCCAGCTACAAGGTCTGGGCCAGAGTCTACGACACGCATACGCCGGCCCAAACCGGCATCGTGCTGACGCCTCTCACGCTCCATGTAGTCGATCCCGTAAAAAAGATGATCACGGGGGAAAAGGATGACCCCTATGTCCGGCTTTTCGCCGTTCTCACCGAGGCGCTTGACCAAGAAAAGGAGCTGCGCGACTGGTTGGCGGTCCGGATCGAACAAGACCGCAGAGACCGTTTCAGCCATCTGGTTCACAAGCGCCAACAGTCCGTCCACGAAAAGATCGTCCTCGGCACCACGCTTGCGTCCGACCTGCTTCAGAAGAAAAAGATCAAGAAAAGCCTGTCGGAAAGCCTCTCCGAACTGCGTACCGCGCAATCCGAGCCGCTTGTCCGCCACATCCCCTCCATCGCCGAGCTGGACGCCGAGCACCGCCGAGCTGAGCTCAACGACGTCGTCCTGAAACAGACCGGGATTATCACGACTTTGCAGCGCATCCTCGGCCTGATCAGCCGCGACAAAGTGCTGGACGAACAGCGGAAAGACCAACTGGCCGATGAAAACCAAGACCAGAAATTGTTTGAAAAGCTCCAGAAGCTGAAAGACGACCTTACCAAATTCAAGGATGAACAGCGGAAAATATTGGATAAAACCGAAGCCATTGACAAGAAAGACCCGGAAGACTGGACCGAAGCTGAAGAGAAGCTGCTGGGCGATCTAGCCGCCAAGGAGCAGGAATATGCCAAGTTCTTCCAGGCCGCTTTCAACGATTTGTCAAAGGTGGCGAATCAGGATTTTTCCAATTCCACCATGGCCGACGAACTGGTCGAAATGATCGAGGAACTGCAGAAAGCGGGCGCTGCGCTTGAGAAAAAGCACATCGAGATCGCTACCGTCAACGAGGAGCTTCTGGGCGAACAGGCGGAAAGTATCACGACGAATCTGGAACGCTGGCTCGCGGACGCCAAGGACAATATCAAGTGGAACGGTGAGGAGGCAGGCGTCACCCCGGATGTGCCGTTGCAGGACCTGCCCGCAGAGCTGACCGACATCATGGGCGAACTGATCGATGACGTGAAAGACATGGAGGATGTCGAGGACTCGTCGAACTCATCCCTGAGTTCGATGGACAAAGGCGTCGGCTGGGGCGCGAGCGACGGCAACATGAACGACATGTCCGCGAAAGGGGTCACCGGCAACTCCATGCCCAACAACAGCGAAGTCAGCGGTCGCTCGGGAGAGGGACGTTCCGGAAAATCCTCGGGGCAGTTTGTCGAGAAGGAAGCCACGGGCAAGGGCGGACGCGACACGCCGACGCGCCTCGTGCAATCCCCCTTCGAGAAGGGCACGGTTAAAGACAGCTCCAAAGACCCGCAGGGCGGGGCGACCGGCGGCGGGAAGCAGTCCGGCCTCGGCGGCGAAGGGCTGCGCGGCATCACCCCCACCCAGAAACCCGATGTGCAACAGCGCCTGCCGGGCAAGCAGGCGGAACTCAAGCAAAAGGCTGAAGCGCTCATGCGCGAACTCACTGTGCGAAACCTGCCCACCGGCGATCTAGAGGAGGCCGTCAACAAGATGGAGCTGATCCAAAAGTACCGCGCAACCGGCCAAGGCTTGCAGGTGCAACAGGTCACAAGCGAACTGCTCTCCTCGCTCAAAGACGCACGGACCGCGATGAAGGCCGGTGTCAACAGCGGCGTGGAAAAGAGCGCTGCACAGACCAAGCGGATCTCCACCATCAGCCACCCGAACAACGAATCCACGCCCGACGGTTACGAGTCGAGCGTCGATGCCTATTTCCGCGCCCTCGCCGAACCTGAAACCGGAGAATGAGGGGTTGAATCGTACAGCAAAGGACATCGACATGAATTCAAAACTCATCGCCCTCACCGCCTTCTTGACGGCCCTGTCTACACCCTTTCTTTTTGCGGGCGAGAACCTGATCAGGAACGGCACCTTTGACGAAGGTGCGACGTTCGCAGAGCACTGGGAGCACCCCGACGGACTCACGAGCTTTTTCGAAAACGAGGAGGGGCATGGCCGGATTGTGAAGATGGACACGCTGGTCGACCGCGACCAGGCGTTGGAATGGGCCAAGGCGTTTAAGGCTGACCCCACGCTCAAGCCGCCAACGAAGAAGCCCATCGCCCCGGACAGCTACGGCAGCATCGGCGGTAACGAGGGCGTCATGCTGGATTCCGAACTGATCGACTGCAAGCCCGGCCAGAACTACAAGCTATCGGCTGACTTCAAGGGCGACGGCAAGCCGTATGTGTGGATCAAGGGGTTTCTGATGCACCCCTCGCGCAACGTCCTCGTGGATGGCTATCAGACGCGGCTCGAACCCAAGAGCCACAGCAAAACCGAGTGGCGCACCTTTGCCATCGGGTTCAACCCCACGGCCAAATCGCCCAACATCACGAAGATGAAAGTACGCCTCTTTGCCTACTGGCCGAATGGCACCTATTTCTTCGACAACATCCGCGTCGAAGAAATCTCGCCTGAGGAAATGGCCCAGTTAGTCAAGCAGCGCAGTGAGGTGAAATAGGCCGGACGAACGGAGCGGATTGCGGCAGGCGTGCACGTGCGTATCGCTCGCCCGTCCGCGTCCGGTAGGGACGGTTCCCCGAAACGTCCGCAGAGCTATGAAGCTGCTTGGACCGGCGGACGGCTCGGGGATCCGTCCCTACCGGACGCGGCCACACACGCCGGCCTTTCTCTTCGCCTTGCTGCAATCTCAATTTATCCGGTGCCCTGTCGCCATCCCTCACAGAGGAGCCCCAGCAAGGGTTTCTCGCGGTAGAAGAGCCATTTCTTGATGACCTGATACCCGCCGATGGTGTATTCCCACACAGGCATAGGCTCGTTGCGCCAACAGCAACGGTCGTTGAGATAAGAACGCTCAACGTTCAACGCTG
>JBBRJN010000228.1:0-5751 GCA_038219365.1 Kiritimatiellia bacterium
GCCGAACGCCATGATGCCTCGCCACGCCGTCGCACCTGCGAGGCCTGACGTCTTGGCCTCGCGCACAATGGCCTCGTAGAGCGGCACGTGCTGGACCTTGTCGGACTCGCCGATGAAGATGCGGAGAAGTTTCGCCTCGCCTGTGAGTTCCATGATGCACCTAGCCTTTCGTGATGAAGGAGGCCGCGTAGAGACCCGCACAAAAGCTCGTCATACAGTCGGCGAGCGTCAGAAAAAAGTACCCCGCCACACACGGGGACGAAACCCTAAGGGCTCCGCCATGTCACAGTTATTATTGCAGGGATTCCCGGGCGGCGCAACCCGATTAAGTGCCAGATTAGTGCCTTACAAACCAACAACCGCACTAAAAAACAAGTTGTTTGAGGGAATACAGAAGTCAGAATACAGGAGTCAGAATGGGAAGATCGACGCAAACGACATCATTCGACGCAGTTCCTTCTGGATTCTGAATTCTGAATTCTTGGGTTGCGGGCACCAGCCCGCGTTAGGGACACGGCGCCCACGGCTCCCCGAAACGTCCGCAGGGCCTTGCAGCAGATACGTTCTCCTCTTCAGCTCATAGCTCCACGCCGGCCTGCGCGGGCCAGCCGACGGCCATGCCATGCTTGACGCACTCGATACGGCTTACGGTGTCGGCGATCTCGACCAGCTCCTGGCAGGCGTCACGCCCGGTTAGGACGATCACTTTTCCCGGCGCAGCCCCCTCAACCGCCGCGCTCACTGCGGCGGCTGTCAGCAGCCCGAGCGCCACGGCCCCGCACACCTCGTCAAGCACCACCATGCCGTAAGCCGGGTCGCTCAACTTCTGTGCGGCCAGTTGCAATCCGGCCAAGGCCGCACGCGTATGCGCCTCGAAGACCGGGCCCGCCTTAACCCTCAAAAAACCCTCGCCGCACAGGTGCAGCTCAACACCCGACACGCCAGCCAAGGCCCGCGCTTCACCCGTGTCGCCGCGCTGCTTGAGAAACTGGACAATACACACGCGCAGCCCGTGACCGACCGCACGCAGCACCATGCCCAGCGCAGCCGTGGTCTTGCCTTTGCCATCGCCTGTGATCAGCACGATCCGGTTCTTACGTTTCTGTTTCATCTCACACCGTGTGTGCTTGGAAGCTAACCCCATTTATGGTATAAATCACTCTTTGTCCGAAAAGGGGACGCCGGACAGAGAAACCTACGATGACTAAAGACACCATAAAAGTACCGTTTTGGTTCCGTTTCGTCACGAACGGATTTTCATCCTTCAGAGGCTGACGATGGACGCCACCCACACGATACTCTTTGATGCCCGCACGGCCACCCGTGCCTATCCGGGAATCAACCGTTACATTCGTTCGCTGCTCGCGGCGATGCTCCCCGAGCTACGCCCTGACGAGCGCCTGCACGTGATCCTCCCGCCCGACACCATGATCCCTTGCCTTAATCATCCGAACGTCATTACGTACGCCACGGACAAGCCCTTCAGCACGTTCAAAAGCCACTGGCAGACGTTCAAACTCGCGCGGAGCATCAAGGCCCAGATCCATCATGCGCCCTACATCCTCACCCCCGTGCAGGTGCCGGGGAAAATGGTGTTGACCGTGCACGACGTCATTCCGCTTTCGCATCCTCAATACAGCACGGTCTACACTCGCCTCTTCTGGAAGTTCACCGGCAGGCGCGCCATCTGGCACAGCCGCAAACTGATCGGCGTTTCGGAAGATGCGCTCAAGGCCTGCGCCCGTTTCTTTGGCCCGCATGCGATCCGCCGCAGTGTGGTCATCCACCACGGCATTGACCCTGCTTTCCATCCCCAGCCGACGGAAATCATCGCGGAGATCCGCCGCACCTACAAGCTGCCGGAAAAGTTTTTGCTCTATGTCGGCTCCGACCGCCCCCACAAAAACGTGACGACGCTTCTCAACGCGCTAGCGCTCATGGACTCCACCGCCTCTTTGCCGCTCGTCATCGCTGGCTTCAACAGCGAGAACAGCCCCCTGCGCCGCGAGGCAGAACAACTCGGGATCGAAACGCGCGTACAATGGATCGACGAAATACCTGAGAAAGATCTTCCCGCCCTCTATTGCGCTGCGCACGCATTTCTCTTTCCCAGCCTGGTCGAGGGCTTCGGCTTCCCCGTACTCGAAGCCATGGCCTGCGGCACCCCCGTCATCTGTTCCGCGCTCAGCGTGCTCAAGGAGATCACCGGCGGAGCCGCCAAAATCGTCCACCCGACCGACCGGCAAGAATGGCGCCGCGCCATCCACGCCGCGATCGTCTCACTCGACTGGCACGATGTCTACCGCGCGAAAGGGCTCGCCCGCGCCGCGCAGTTCTCATGGCACACCGCCGCCTGCGCCACCCTTGAGGTCTACCGCCACCTCTATTTGAAACAACACGTGCGCTCGACAGAACCCCCCGGGAACGCCTATAATCCGCCTCTTTCCAGTACCCTGACCACGTAACAGTCTGATCGCTTAACCCCTAACCGCCAACTTAAACGGAGAGTGAGCCATGCCAAAAGCATGTGACCTGAAAAAAGGTAGCATCGTCGGAATCAACGGGCTGCCCCACGTTGTCGAATCCATGTCTGTCACAACCCCCAGCGCACGCGGCGCGTCCTCAATTTACCGCTTCCGCTTCCGTAACCTCGTCAACCGGTCGAAACAAGACGTCTCCTGCAAAGGTGAAGAACCGTTTGCCGACATCGATTTCGAGCGCCGCCCGATTCAGTACCTCTACAAGGAAGCCGACCTCTATACCTTCATGGACAACGAGGATTTCTCCCAGTTCACGCTCGCGCAGGAGATGATCGAAGAGCAGCTCCTTTTCCTCGTCGAGGATATGGAAGGGCTCTTCGCGCTCATGTCCGATGGCCAGGTGCTCACGATTGAAGTGCCCCAGAAAGTGATTCTGAAAATCAAATCGTGCGATCCCGTGATGAAAGGCGCTTCAGTCACCGCGCGGACCAAGCCGGCAACCTGCCAGACCGGCCTGGTCGTGCAGGTTCCCGAGTACCTCGAGGCAGGCGAGGCCATCCTCATCGACACCGCGACCAGCACCTTTCTCTCGCGCGCCAATGTCTCGAAATTTTAACGCAGGCACCGGCTTCCACGCCTGTCCGCCCGAACCCTGAACCCCAAACCCTGAGATACGAATGAACAGCGATCAAGTCAAAACCGGTTTCCAGCGCGCGCCCCACCGCAGCCTCCTCATGGCCACAGGTGTCAAGCGCGACGATTTCAAAAAGCCTTTCATTGCGGTCTGCAACTCTTTCGTGGAGATCATCCCCGGCCACTGCCACCTGAACAAGGTCGCCGAATGGATCAAGCAATGTATCCGCGAGGCCGGCGGCGTGCCGTTCGAGTTCAACACCATCGGCATCTGCGACGGCATCGCCATGGGCCATAACGGCATGAAATACTCGCTGCCCAGCCGCGAGCTCATTGCAGACTGCGTGGAGTCCATGGTGAAGGCCCACTGCTTCGACGCCATGATCTGCATCCCCAACTGCGACAAGATCGTCCCCGGCATGATCCTGGGCGCCATCCGCGCCAACATCCCCACGATTTTCGCCAGCGGTGGCCCCATGAAGGCCGGCCGCCTCGACGGCAAAGCCGTGGATCTGATCTCTGTCTTTGAGGGTGTCGCCCAGTTCAACAACGACAAAATCGACGAAAAGCAACTCGAACGCATCGAGGAGTCCAGCTGTCCCGGCTGCGGTTCTTGTTCCGGCATGTTCACCGCCAACTCGATGAACTGCCTCTGCGAAGCCATCGGCCTCGCCCTTCCCGGTAACGGCTCCATTCTCGCCGAAGACCCGCTTCGCCGCGACCTCTGGAAACAGGCCGCCGTGCGCGTCGTCGAAATGGCCAAGGCCGAAGGCCCCAAGCCGAGCGACCTCGTCACCCTCGCCTCCATCGACAACGCCTTCGCGCTCGACATGGCCATGGGCGGCAGCTCGAACACGGTGCTGCACACCCTCGCCATCGCCCACGAGGCCGGCATCACCTATGACCTCGACCGCATCAACGCCATCTCGCAGCGCTGCCCCAACGTCTGCAAGGTCGCGCCCTCCAGCGCCTACCACATGGAAGACGTCGACGCCGCTGGCGGCATCTCCGCCATTCTCAAGCGCGTCGCAGCCATCCCCGGCCTGATCGACACCTCCTGTCCCACGGTCAGCGGCAAAACGCTCGGCGAGAACATCGCAACGGCTGCTGTCAAGAACGACCTGGTCATCCGCACGCTGGAGAACGCCTACTCGAAAGACGGCGGGCTCACCATCCTGCGCGGCAACCTCGCCATCGAGGGCGCGGTGGTCAAAAAGGCCGGCGTGGCACCCTCCATGCATCAGTTCGAGGGCACGGCGATCTGCTTCGACTCCCAAGATGAAGCCTGCGACGGCATCCTCGCCGGCAAGGTGAAAGCCGGACACGTGGTGGTCATCCGCTACGAAGGTCCGCGCGGCGGCCCCGGGATGCAAGAGATGCTCGCCCCCACCTCGTACATCATGGGCGCGGGCCTCGGCGAATCCGTCGCGCTCATCACGGACGGACGTTTCTCCGGCGGCACCCGCGGGGCCTGCATCGGCCACGTCTCGCCCGAAGCGGCCGAGGGTGGCCTCATCGGCTTGATCAAGGACGGCGACCGCATCCGTATCGACATCCCCGGCCGCTCGCTCGAAGCGCTGCTCGACGACGCGGAAATCACTCGCCGCCGCGCCGCCGCGCCCGCGTGGAAGCCCCGCGCCATCACAGGCTGGTTGCGCCGCTACGCGCTCTCGGTCGGCAACGCCAGTTCCGGCGCGTCGCTCTTGTGATGTGCTAAAATAGGGCGGCCGCCCGGCGCGCACTCGAGTTGCCCCGGGTTCCAAGCGGCGCAAGATACGCACGCTTGCGCGCTCCGCGGCAACGGGCAATGTGCGGACGCAGAGCGAGCTTGCCTCGAAGGCCGGTGACGTCAACCCGGCCTGCTGCATGCCCTTTCAGCTCACGATGCTTCGCGCGGAGGCGGGGTTTCGAAAGCGGGAGTCGGCTCAGTTGCGGCTAGGCGCAACACCTCAGGGTGCTTTATGCCCCAAACACCCCTGAAAAGAATAATAATGGTTGACCGTACTAATCGAACACAATATAGTTAGTCACGTAGAGTGAAATGTGCCAGGAACAAAGGAGTTTCTATGCCTAACTGTTATGACGATCAAGAGCTCAATGACGTGCTGTCCTTAAACAAGCGGCAGATTTCGGAAGAACAGTTCCAAAAATTTGAAGGCTATGCCGCAGAAATTCTCTCTGCTTTCGGCATGGACCTGAAGGAGCCTGCGACTGCTGCGACACCTCATCGATTCATCCGCGCACTTTATGACGCCACGGAGGGATATGACGGAGACCCCAAGCTGCTCACGGTGTTCCCAACAGAGTGTAAGGGCGGCCCCGACTGTCGCCTCAGCCAGATCATCGAAGGTCCGATTCAGTTTTTCGCACTCTGTGAACATCACGCACTTCCGTTCTTCGGACGAGCGTATGTCGGCTACATCGCCCACGAGCACATCATCGGAATTTCCAAGCTGGCCCGTTTGGTGCAACTCTTTACGAGACGGTTCTCCGTGCAGGAACGGGTCGGACAGCAACTCGCGGATACATTGGAGGCCGCGCTGCAGCCGCACGGTGTCGCGGTCTATCTCGAGGCCTTTCACCTTTGCATGGAAATTAGGGGAGTCCGGGAGGTGGCTTCCGAGACCCGGACGTCTTT
>JBBRJN010000229.1:0-5744 GCA_038219365.1 Kiritimatiellia bacterium
CCGCTCACTTCGTTCGCGGTTCCGGCGCGGCAGCCTTCGCTTTCCGCTAGGCTCCAAGCGAAGGCTGGTCGGGGCGTCGGGATTTGAACCCGAGACCTTTTGCACCCCAAGCAAACGCGCTACCAGGCTGCGCTACGCCCCGAAGAGGTGAAAAAACAGAAACGCAATTTAACAGGTCAGTGGGTGCTTCGTCAAACTGAAACACAAAAAATGTTGAATTTTCGGCCAAGAAAAAGCGAGACCGCGCCGAACACCGTAATGCCTGCCGCGATGATCCCAATCTGGCCTTATCTCTTCGGCAGGTGGATACAGGCGCCGTGGAACGCGTGCGCCGCCTCCATCCACGCCTCCGAGAAGGTCGGGTGGCAGTGGATAGTGTTGCCCACCTCGTCTATCGTCAGCTCGTTACGGAGGGCGAGCGCAGCCTCGGCGATCAGCTCCGTGGCGTGGCTGCCGACCGCCTGTGCGCCGAGGATTTGGCCGGTGACCGGATCGGCGATCCATTTGACGAAGCCGTCGGTTTCTCCCGCGGCCATGGCTTTGCCGAGAATGGAGAAGGGGAAGACGGCGGTCTTGACCGCGATGCCGAGCTGCTGGGCCTTGGTCTCGGTGAGTCCGGCCAGGCCGATCTCGGGCGAAGTGAAGATGCAGGAAGGGCAAACCTTCTCGACCTTTGACTTGTGTCCGGAGGCTGCCTCGGCGGCGGCGACGCCCTGCTGGGTGGCCGCGTGCGCGAGCTGGATGGAGCCGGTGACGAGATCACCGACCGCGAAGATCGATGCCACATTGGTGCGGCCCTGCGCGTCCACGGGGATGGTACCGCGCTCATCGACCTTGACGCCGGCGCGGGCGAGGTCCAGGGCGACGGTGTTGGGCTTGCGTCCGACAGCCACGAGCAGGAGATCGCCTTCGATCGACTGATTCTTGTAGGTGCCGGCGACCTTATCCTTCTTGACGGTGATGTCCGTGAGCGGCGCGCCGGTGAGGAGCGTGATGCCGAGCGACTCCATGCGCTTGCGCAGAACACGACGCACGTCGCGGTCGAGCACCATGATGATGTCCTCGAGCATTTCCACGACGGTCACTTTCGCGCCCAGCGCGGCGGCCATGCAGGCGAACTCGCAGCCGATCACCCCTCCGCCGAGGATCAGCAGGTTCCGGGGAATCTCGGTGAGGTCGAGGAAGGCGCGGCTGTCCATGACGCGCTTATCCTTGGGCAAAAATCCTGGCATGGCCGAGTCGCTGCCCGCCGCGATGATGATTGAGGCGGCGCTGAGCCAGCGCGTCGTGCCGTCCGGCTGGACGACTGAGAGACGGTTGGGGCCTTCGAAGCGGGCTGTGCCCTTGACCCGTTCGACGCCGTTGGACGTGAGCAGAGCCTGCACGCCGTTGGTGAGCTTGGCGACGATTTCGGACTTGCGGGCGGTCATCTTGGCATAGTCGAAGGCGACGCCCTTGGCGGTGATGCCGTAGGCTTCGGAGTGGGCTGCGTGGTGATAACGTTCCGCTGAGGCGATGAGGGTTTTAGTGGGGATGCACCCCCAGTTGAGGCAGGTGCCGCCGAAGGCCTCTTTTTCGATGATGGCGGTTTTCTTGCCGAGTTGCGCGGCGCGGATGGCGGCGGGATAGCCGCCCGGGCCAGCGCCGATTACGATGACGTCAAAGTCGTACATAGTCAGTTGGGAGTTAGAAGTTAGGAGTTTGGGAGGGGCGAGCGTCCGCTCGCCCTTACACCAGTGATTTCCAGAGTTCGATGTTTTCGAGCTTGGCCTTGATGGCATTGACGAAGAGCGCGCCGGTCGAGCCGTCCACGATGCGGTGGTCAGCCGAGAGGGTCATGGCCATGACCGTGCGGATTTTGATCTCGCCGTTGACCACGGCCGGCACCTGCCGGGCGCTGGAGACGGCGAGAATGCCGGCCTCGCCAGGGTTGATGATGGCGGTGAACTGGTCCACGCCCAACATGCCCATGTTCGAGACTGTGAAGGAGCTTCCGACCATCTCGTCCGGCGTGAGCTTGCCGGTGCGGGCTTTCTCGGCCAGCGCTTTGGACTGTGCATTCAGCTCCTTGAGCGTGAGCGACTGCGCGGCGCGGATGACCGGCACCAGAAGGCCGTTCTCAACACTGACCGCCATGCCGAGGTCCACATCGCCGCGCCATGAGACGCTCAGCCCGTCGGTGACGGAGTTGACGATCGGGAACTCCTCCAGCGAAAGGATGACGGATTCGAGCACGAAATCGTTGACGCTGTAGTTGAGGCCCTTGGCCTTGAGGTCTGTACGGTAAGTCATGAGGTCGGTGATGTCCGCCTTAACCGTGACGTAGAAGTGCGGGATCGTCTGCTTGCTCTCAACGAGGCGGCGGGCGATGACTTGGCGCATGCGGGAGAGCGCGACGGGCTTGCGCTTGATGGCGCGCTCGACGTCTTCGACCATGACGCGGCCGGCGTCGCCGGATCCGCGGACGGTGAGGATGTCGATCTCTTTTTCGGCGGCCAGCCGTTTGGCGGCGGGAGTGATACGCAGCGCGTCATAGCCGGAGGAGGCCAGGTAAGCCAGCACATCCTTTTCGACGATCCGTCCGTTAGGGCCGGTGCCGGTGATGCGCGCGGGGTTGATGCAGGCTTCCTTGGAGAGGGCCTTTGCGCGGGGGGAGATCACGAGCCGGGCCGCGGCGGACGGGGCTGCCACGGGCTGGGGAGCCGGGCGCGCCGCGGCGGCTGCCACAGGGGCGGCGGCGGGCACAGGGGCGGCGACGGTTGGCGTACTCGGAGAGACTGCGCGCTCTTTGGCCGCAGCGGCGGGTACAGGCGCGGGGGCCGCGATTGCGACCTCGGCAGCCTTCGGAGGCTGGTCAGGCGCTTTTTCGCCAGCGGAGCCGACGTAGCCGACGACGGTGTTGACCGGGACGGTGAGGCCCTCGCGGACATAAATTTTGAGGAGGACGCCTTCGAAAAAGCTTTCGACCTCCAAATTGGCCTTATCGGTCTCGATCTCAAAAAGGATATCGCCTTTTGTGACCGGATCGCCCTCTTTTTTGAGCCACTTGACGATGGCCCCTTCCTCCATGGTCTGACCGAGCTTCGGGAAAATGACTGCCTGAGCCATACTGTCTCCAAACGGTTAAGACGTTATAAGCCCCGATTTACCAGATAATCGGGTACAAACAAAATGTGGGAAAACAGTTTACCGCAACAGAGGGGGACTGTCATTGGGAAAATGAAATTTAGATATCTATTTTCAGCTTTGCGGAGGTGCTCAGTGCGAGTATGCTAGTGCCAAATAACAGATGGGATAAACCCTGTGGACGGGTAAACAATGAACGATCTTGAAAATAGCGAGCCTTCGGCGTTTGTCTATCGAGGACACACCATCGGGTATGTGATCCGGCCCGGACGTTGCCGGTTTATCAAGATTGTTGTCAATGGTCCTGAGGAGGTCGAGGTCCGGGTGCCGCACCGCGTGTCTTCCAAAGCCGTGCACGCGTTCGTGGCGCAGCAGGCGGAGTGGATTTTGCAGGCGATGGCGAAGCAGGCGAAGAAGCCGCGGCTCGTGCCGCTCAACTATGTGACAGGCGAGACCGTTTTTTATCTCGGCAAACCCCACCGGCTGGAGGTGGTTCAGTCGCCTTGGAAAAAGGTGACACGCGATGAGGACGTGTTACGCGTGGCACTCTCCAACAGGGACAATTCTGCTCGTGTGAAGGAGCTGGTGGACGGCTGGTTCCGCACGCAAGCCCAACTTCTGCTTGCGAAATATCTGGTTGAGACGCTGGAGCGTTTCAGCGAACGAATCCGGCATCCGCAGTGTCCGCTGGCGATCCGGTCTGACGTGCAGGCCAAAGGTGTGCGCTTGACGGTGCGGACGATGAAAACGCGCTGGGGGAGCTGCGCGAAAGACGGTCATGTCACGCTGAGCACGGAGTTGATCCATGCGCCAAGGCGTCTGATCGAATACGTGATCGTGCACGAACTGTGTCATCTTGCGCATCTCAATCACTCTCCGGCGTTTTATTTTCAGCTCGCGCAGTGTCTGCCCGACTGGGAGGAGCGCCGCCGTGAGTTAGAAATGCGGTCATGGCGGCAGGCACAGGTGCGCGGGTGATCAGCGTTTTACAGGTTTTGGAGGCGACGGAGGGAGGGACGCGGCGGCATCTGCGCGACCTTGTCGAGGCGCTTGATCCTGCCGAATTCCTCTTGACCCTTGCCGTGTCCCTTGGCCGTGATCCGGCTTTTCATGAGGATCTCGCTGCGTATGCGGCGCGTGGGGTGCCTGTCACTGAGGTCCCTATGAAACGCGGCATCGCGCCGTTTTCTGATCTGCTCTGCCTGGCGCGCTTGGTGTGTCTGGTGCAGCGGGTGCGGCCCGACGTGATTCATGCCCACAGCGCGAAGGCCGGCTGGCTGGCGCGGCTGGCCGGTGCCGCGTGTCAGGTGCCGGTTGTTTACACGCCGCATGCGTTTCCGTTTCTGATGGTGTGTGGGACCATTTTCAAGTGGGCCTACTGGGTGCTTGAAAAAGGGCTTAGGGGACAAACGGCCGCGCTGATCGCGGTTTCTGAAGAAGAGGTGCGCGAGGCGTTGCGGCTGGGGTACGCGCGTGAGCGTGTGCACCTCATCACGAATGGTGTGGCGACCTGTAAGGAAGGCGGCGCAACTGTACGAGCGGCGGGCCGATTGCAGGTCGGGTTTTTCGGACGGCTGACGCTGCAAAAGGGTCCGGACGTGTTGGTTGATGCGGTGTCGTGCGTGATTTCACATGTCCCGCACGTGACGTTTGTGATCTACGGCGACGGTGAACTCGCTGAGGTTTTACGTGCGCAGGTAGAGGCCTTGCAACTGACCGCGAACGTCGAGTTCAGGGGAGCGTGCGGGCAGGGCGAAACGGTCGCGCGGATGCGTGAATTCGATGTGGTGGTGGTCCCTTCGCGCTGGGAGGGTTGCCCATATATCGTGCTGGAGGCTTTTCAGGCGGGGGTCCCTGTTGTGGCGTCATCGGTGGGCGGCGTGCCCGACCTGATACGCGATGGTGTCAATGGCGTACTGGTCGTAGGCGGGAGTGCCGAGGCGCTCTGCGACGGGTTGTTGTCCGTGTTGCGCGACCCTGACAAACGGCAGCGTCTGGCAAAGCAAGGGCGCACAACGGTCGCCGCGCACACGCGTGAAGCGATGGCGGCCGCAGTCGCAGCGGTCTATCGCCGTGTGGCAAGCCGATGCCAATAAAAATGGAAAACGCGCCGACCGCTTGAACGGGGGCGCGCTCTTCCTAGCCTCAGTCTTCGGCCAGCTATTCCGCTTTCGCGGCAGCCTTCTTGGTCACCTTCGCGGCGGCCTTCGGGGCAGCTTTGGCGGCAGCCTTCGGGGCAGCCTTCTTGACCACCTTTTTGACAACCGGTTTAGACGCTTCGTCAACCGTTTTCGCGGTTTTAGGTGTCTTCACATGCTTGACGGCTTTCGCCGGCTTGACGCCATCAATGGCAAAAGCAGCCTTTGCAGCCACGATCTTCTTGACCTTGACGGGGCGTTGCACGAGCACACGGACATCTTCCGACTGCATCTTCGTGACAACCGCTTCATCCATGCCGAGCTTCACCAGACGGGCGCGCTGCACTTTGGTGCGGCGACGCTTTTCGCCCTCGCTCTTTTTAGGACGGGTGTGGGACTGCTTCCTTAATGTACGACCTGAACCCATGAAAAATCCTCCGAATCTTTCCTGTGTGATAAAAAGTGCGCTCTAGTATGGCG
>JBBRJN010000230.1:0-5742 GCA_038219365.1 Kiritimatiellia bacterium
GCGTTATCTTGCCAGTGCGGGCCCGATTCAACTTAGCGCGAGCAGCAAGAAGATCATGCTCAAGGGCAAGCGTGCCGGCGACTCTACCGGTAAGTTGAGCACGACCGGCGCGCTGAGCACGACCGGCGTGTTGGGTACGACCGGCGCGGTCAGCGCGTTACCGACCGGCATGGTGCCTGTGGCCCAGGAAGAGGAGGACGAGGAGACCGAGGAGGCAGCCGGCAAACGCGGCAGCAAGATCGTGGCCATGATCGGGGCGGGGGTCGTGGTCCTGATCCTCCTGATCGCGGGCGGCATATTCGGCGGCCTTAAGTACACGAAGGCCCAGAAGGCCAAGGCTGAACGGTCTCAGGTCGAGAAGGCGCAGGCGAGCGCCAAGGCCTCGATCGCGAAGTCGGTCTCCAACGCCAAAACGTTTGTCGAGCGCGTTCGAACGTATGTGCCGGAAGCGATGCAGTGCGCCAAAGACGCTGCGGATGCGGTCGTGGCGGTGCTGGGTGAGGGTGTGCGAGCCGGCATGGTGCCGCCGGAACCCGATTACGCGGCAGCGCCGCCTGCGCCGGTTGCTGCGGTGTCAAACGCGGTGACAGGAGTCTCTAATGCGGCACCCGTAAAGGCGGAAGTGCCGGGCGACGCGGTATTGGCCAAGGGGGGTGATGCGCATCCCGTGGTCGCGATCGTGCGAGGGATGTGCGAGGAGGCGTATGCGGTCAAGAGCGCCTCTCTGCTGGCCGACGCCTTGCTTGTACAGATAGAACAACAGGCGAAAATGGCCGAGGGACTGATGCAGGCCGACCAGGCTGAGGCCTTGATCAAACTGGCCAACGGGTTGGTTGAGAAGGTCAACAACCTGTCGTACATGAAGGAGGTCAGCGACGTTCCTCGCAAGGTGTCGCAGCTCAAGAAATCGCTGGCGAACATCAAGACCGACACGGCGTCGCTGGTGGAAATGAAGCGCCAGGAAGCCTTGGATAAGGAGAAGAGAGCCAAAGCCGACGAAGTTGCGGCGAAAAAACTTCAGGAACAGGCGGCGTATCAAGAGAAGGTAAAAGGCGAACAGGAAAAGGTGGCCGCCGCCGAGCTCGAAAACAGTCTGCTGCTGAAGCAGCTTAAATTCAGCGATGCGCTTCGTTCGCTCAAGGAGCTCGTCGACGGACTTGAGACGCAGGAGGCCAAGGCTTCCGTTGCGCTCGCGCTCGAACGCGTGAACCGCATCAAGGACTTCCACGGCTACCTGGTCGCGAAAGTGAAGGGTTTCAAATCGGCACGTGGCTGGTCGATCGACAGTGCGGATCAGAAGAACCTCTCGGTGGGTGGCAAAAAGATCCTGTGGACCGAAGTTTACGCCTCGCATCTGGAAATCGTGGCGGAGCTGATCAATGGTCTGGTGGTGGATGAGAAGGCGACCAAGGAGATGAAGCTGCGCGAAAAGACGCGGCTCATGACCAACGCGTCGCTCTGCCTGGCGCTGTTCTACAAAGAGATCCCCTCGGCGCAGGACCGCGCGAAAAAGCTGGCGGTCGATGCGGCCCAGCAATTCGATGTCGACGCGGATAGCATTAAGCAGCTCTTGCCGGAGTTCTTCCAATAATGAGGTATGTCAGCACACGGGGCGGCGGGGAGCCGCTGAAGTTCAAGGAAACCATCTTGACCGGCCTAGCGCGCGACGGCGGGCTCTTCCTGCCCGAAGCCCTTCCGGATGTGCGCGGTCGGCTGGCCGACTGGAGCGCGCTCGCTTACCCCGCGCTCGCGTTCGAAATCATCCGGCTCTTCGCCGACGACATACCCGACGCGGCGCTGCGTGACATCGTGAACCGGAGCTATGCGACCTTCCGCCATCCCGAGGTGACGCCGGTCGTGCCGGTCGGCCCGATTCATGTTTTGGAGCTCTTTCATGGGCCCACGCTGGCGTTCAAGGATGTGGCGCTGCAGTTTCTCGGGAACCTCTTCGAGTACGTGCTGGACGAGTCCGGCGGCGAGATGAACATTGTCGCGGCCACCAGCGGTGACACCGGCAGCGCGGCCATTTACGGCGTGCGCGGCCGCGAGCGCATCCGCATCTTCGTTATGCATCCGCACGGGCGCGTGAGTCCGGTACAGGAGCGGCAGATGACCACGGTGCTAGATGCCAATGTTCACAATTTGGCCGTGGACGGCACCTTCGACACCTGTCAGGACATCGTCAAGGAACTCTTCGGCGACCTGCCTTTCCGCGACGCCTATAAACTCGGCGCGGTGAATTCGATCAACTGGGCACGCGTGCTGGCGCAGGTCGTCTACTACTTCTACGCCGCTTTCCGCGTGCAGGCCGCCACCGGCGCGAAGCAGGTGCGCTTCACGGTTCCGACCGGAAATTTCGGCGACATCTTCGCGGGCTACGTGGCGTTGAAGATGGGCCTGCCCATCGACAAGCTGGTGCTGGCCACCAACGAGAACGACATTCTGACGCGGTATTTCACGACGGGCGTCTATAGCCTCGGCGCGGTGGCACCGACGCTCAGCCCGTCCATGGACATCCAGGTGGCGAGCAATTTCGAGCGGTATCTCTACTACCTTGCAGGCGAAGATGCCGCCGTGCTCAAGCGCTGGATGGCCGATTTCAAGGCTTCCGGCACCGTGGTGCCCGGCGCTGCGCCGCACCCCTGTATCGTTGCCGGGCGCGGTGATACGGAGATGACGCTCGCCACGATCCGCGGCTATTGGGAGCGGCACCACTACCTGCTGGACCCGCACACGGCCGTGGGCGTGGCGGTGGGTTCGCGCTTCTTGGATGCGGCGGTGCCGATGATCTGCCTCGCCACGGCTCATCCCGCCAAGTTCGGCGACGCGATCATGCGTGCGACCGGACAGGATCTGGCGCACCATCCGATCCTTGACGCGCTGGGGGAACTGCCCACCCGCGTGCAGGTCGTGCCCGCCCGTGCGGCGGCGGTCGCGGCGATCGTCAAGTCGACGGTCGAGGGCTGAGCATGTTCGATCCCTTGACTTTCCTCTGTCTGCGGTGCGGTGCCTGTTGCCGCGTGCCGGGCTATGTCGCGCTCGAAGCGGGAGAGCCCGAGGCTATCGCAGCCTTTCTGGGTATGGACGTGTACGCCTTCACCGAGACCTATACCACCCTAACTTTGAATCGGCGCGACCTCTCGCTTTCCGAGAAGGAAAATGGATGTTGCATCTTCCTGCAAGACGACAACACCTGCCGCGTCCAGACCGTGAAGCCCGCGCAGTGCAAAGGGTTCCCCTTCCTGTGGCGGAGCAAACGACTCGAAAAGGAGTGCGTCGCGCTGCGACAGGCGAGAGGTGCGAGACGGGAATCAGGTCGGGGTGATGATCAGACCCCGCACGCCTGAGCACGAGGGCTTCCGTCCAAACGTGTGCGCCGTCATTTTCCGCCAAGATCAGAACGTCGGGACTTCTCGATCGTCGCCGTGGTCGAACGGCCGGGAACCAACGGGATGTAACAGATGCGCCCGCCATATGCCGCCACCACAGCAGCCTCTGGGATCGGCTTGCCGTGCGGCGGCATGTAGTCCTCCCCTTTGCAGTGCACATCGGGCCGCAGACGGGCCAGCGGGATTTCAGGCGTAGACTCCCCAAAGATCACCACCGCGTCCACGCACGCCAGCCCCGCCAGGAGTTCCGCGCGGTCATCTTCGGCATTCACAGGACGAGTCGGGCCTTTGATCTGACTGACCGAAGCGTCGCTGTTGAGCCCGACCACCAGCACATCCCCACACGCCTTGCAGGCCTGCAAGTTGCGCAGGTGGCCGACGTGCAGAATATCGAAGCAGCCGTTGGTCCAAACCACGCATTTCTTTTCACGCCCCCAAAGCTCGCGGAGGTCGCCCATCTCAGCCCATGTCACCACGCGTCCCATCGGCATCCTTATTTCGTTTTGATTGTCACTTGATAAGAGGGCTTGATTTTGTAACCGCTAACCGTCTGCGGCACCCCATACGCGCCTTCGCCGATAGAGACGTCACCGTCACGTGTCAGCACGCCCGCATGCTTCAGCGTCACGACCTTGCCGTCAGAAAGTTTTTTGAACGTGCCTGAAAAGAGCCCCGTGCGCTTCACGACCCGCAACGTCGCAAAGTCGGGATTGTCCGCTCCCGCCGCCAACGACACGGCTCCTGCCGCGCTGACGACCAGCGGCACCTCCCACGCCTGACCTTCGGCCGCGAAAACCGCCTCGCCGTAGTCCTCCTGGAGGTTGATCTGGCTGCTGTAATAGGCTCCCACAGCCGCCAGGCGCGCGTCGAAACGGTCAGCCGTCATACCTGCCCGGCTGCCCGGATAGAGCCACTCCAACAGAACGTCCGGATGCGCCTCAACCCGCGGTCCGGCCTGCCCCTCCGTCGTGTCTTTAAAACGCAACAGCCCGGAGAACACACCTCGCTTGGAATAAAGCGGCACGCACAACGGCACGTACGCGCCGTCGGCATCAACCAGCAGCGTGGCTTTCGCCGAAACCCGTGCGCCGTCCGCCATGCGGCCCGCGATTGAAACCACGCCTCGCTCGCGAACATTGACCGTGATGTATCCGGAGCCGTTCTGCGCATGGTTTACGGACGGGTCCGTCTCGCATGCGACCACGGGCAACGCCACCGTATAGTAACCCTTGTAGGGTGCCAGAACCGCCTGCGCCGCAGCGTCACGCGTATTGGCGAACGCGTTGTGCTGTCCCTCCACCCGCCATCCCTCGCCATAAGGGCCACCCGACAGGACACCGGTCAGAGATCCGTCCTCGCCGCTCACGGTCACCGCCAGCGTCTCACCCCTAGCCGTTCTTAACGTGGCGCGATAAAGACCATCGGCCAGCGAGTCCCACGAGGAGGCCTTAAAACTTCCCGCCGCCGTCTGTGTCGTCACCTTGGCACTCAGTTTCCCGACCGTCGTAACGCTCAGCGTGACCAGTCCGCTTATCCGCGACATGCCCGCCTCATCCTTGCGATACGCATACCCGGTGAAGGAACCTTGGGCCTCGGCGTCCAGCCCGGCCACCGTCAGCACCACGGTCGACGTGCCCAGCGTCCCATCCGGTTTCTTGGCCGTCACAACCACGCTAAACGAACCTGAACGGGTCGGCACGCCCGAAATCACGCCGGTCGTCCTGTCGATCCGCAAACCGAAGGGAAGCCCCTTGGCCGAGAAGCTCGCCGGACGGAGGCCCTCGCCAGCATCCAGCGCGAACACCACGCCGACCCCGCTGCCGGCCTGCACCGGCGGCACCGGCGGTGCAGGCGGCAACGTCACGAAGAGCGCCGTCACCGTCACATCGACCGCCGGCATCACCGCCAACGCCAGCGCATTGGCCGGGTTGAACAGGGCTCCCAGCGAGGTTCCGGCAGGCGTCACCGCCCACCCGTTAAAGGCCATTCCGGCCGGTGCTGCGGGTGCCGTGACCAGCACCATTGCGCCCTCTTGAACCAGACGCTCGGACAGCTCGCCGGAACCCGCGACCCGCAGCCAGTGGAGCGCCGCCGGAGACACGCCGACAGGCAGGTAAACCGCCTTGACCGTCACGCCGGACGCCGGCATGGTGATCACGTTGTCCATGCGCGTCTCCACAAATCCGGCACCCAAATCGGTTCCCGTCGGAATCACTTCCCAGCGTCCGAACGCCATGCCCGGCGCGGGAAGCGCCGCCGAAACCGCGACCGCCGTTCCCGCATAGAAAAGCCCGCCCGTGTTCACCACGCCGTTGACCACCGTCAGCGGATAGGCCGCCCCCATGGTTCTGGC
>JBBRJN010000231.1:0-5740 GCA_038219365.1 Kiritimatiellia bacterium
CCATAAGGGTAACTCCTCTTTTCGACTCTCGTGTAGTTAGAACGGCAGATGTTCTTCATCGTGGCTCAGGTCGCCCGCTTCGAAAGGGTCGCCCGTTTCGGACGGGGTTCCCGCATCAACGGAGGGGCGTGTCTTCGCGGCCGGCACCGCAGGAACGGCCGCACCGCCCTGGGAGCCATTTTGCGCCTCGGCCGGCTTTTGGGGGGAGCCCAAAAACTTGACCGTGTCGGCTCGAACGCGCAACTTGCTGCGCGCTTCGCCCTGCTGGTTTTTCCACTCGTCCATCTGTAGGCGACCCTCGACGAGCACGGGCCTGCCTTTGACGAGGTACTGCTGGCAGAGTTCCGCCAACTTTTCCCAGACCACGACATCAACAAAGCACGTCACCTCTTTGGATTGCCCGCTCTTGTCGCGCCACGTCTCGGAAACCGCCAGACGCAACTCGGCCACTTTCGAGCCCGAGGGAGTCTGTTTAAAGTCCGGATCACGCGTGAGGTTCCCCATGAGGATCACTTTGTTGAAGGAAGCCATAGTCCACCGTCCTTTTTGCGCTTTTCTGGCTTACGCCTCTTACGCGCTCTGGTTTGCCGCCTCTTTGTCCGCAGCCGCGGCGCGTGCCGCATCGCGGGTCTTCTGCACTTCGGCCTGCTTGACCAAGACCGCCTCGCGGCGCTCGTCAACGACCAGAATCTGCACGCGGAAGATCTCTTCTACCAGGTGATAGCGGCTGACAAGCGTCGAGACCTGTGCAGGATCCAACTCGAAGCGGATCTTCACATACACGCCACTGTCGCGCTTACGCATGGGGCGGGCGAACGATTTTTTACCGAGCACGTCGGTGCTCAGCACATTTCCGGAGAGGCGCGTGATCTCGCCGCGCGCCTTATCGATCTGTTTATCCAGAACGTCATCCTTCGCCGAGCCGGCGAAGATGTACAAGCCCTCGTATTTGTTCATGATGGGATTCCCATTCTCACTTCCGATCTTCCGGCTGGACCTCTTCGGCACTCCAGCCATTGTACCGGTTCATTGCTTCGTTCAAACCGTTTGCGGTCGAGCACTGCACCGCGTCGGCAGCCGCACCGATCGTCGCGCGGACAAGTTTCAGGCGGTCTTCGCCGAACTTGCCGAGCACGTGACCGACCAGCCCGCCTCGCTCTTCGCGTCCCACACCGAGCCGGACTCTCGGGAACGCTTCCGTTCCCAGCGCCTCGATCACCGAGGCCAGTCCGCGGTGCCCACCGCTTCCTCCCGAGGCCCGGATGCGCAGCCTGCCCAAGGGCAGATCCGCGTCGTCCAGCACCACCGTGAGATCCGCAGGGTTCCCGCCGTAGTAACGCAACAGGGGTGCCACGCTGGTCCCGCTCAGATTCATAAAGGTCTGAGGCTTCACCAGCCACACCGTCTCTCCTGCGTACGTCGTGCGGGACACGCGTGCGTGAAACCCGGAACTGTTCTTCCATCCGGCCTCGAGCCGCTCCGCCAACAGGTCGACAACATCGAAACCGATATTGTGCGGTGTGTTCGCGTACGCCTCGCCGGGGTTGCCCAGTCCCGCAATCATTTTCACGCGGTCGTGCCCTCCGAGTTACTTCTTAGCGGCAGCCTTGGCCGCGGGGGCCTTGGCAGCGGGGGCTTTGGCAGCGGGCTTGGCTCCGGGGGCGGCGGCTTTACCCGCAGCAGGAGCGCCGGACGCACCCTCTTCCTTCTTACCCTTGGTGACCACGGCAGGCGTGCCCGCAACGGCCTCGCCCTCGGCCGATGCCACAACCTCTTCCGCAACGGCCGCAACAACCGTCGCCACCGGCACGTCCTTCGCCATGATGACCGTATACTTGTCACCTAGGTTTAGGTCACGCACGAAGAGCGACTTGTCCAGCGCAAGGCCGGATACGTCCGCATCGAAATGCTCGACGATATCGGTCGGCAGGCAGTCGACATCGATCACGCGGAGCGACTGCTGCAAGATACCGCCGCCGACCCTGACGCCCTCGGGCTCGCCGAACAAGCGCAGAGGAATCGAGACGCGGATCTTTTTGGTCAGCGAGACCTCGCCGAAATCCGCATGGACCGGGTATCCCGTCATCACATTATACTGAACCTCGCGCATCAGCGTAGGTACGTCCTTGCCATCCAGCTCGATGGTCACGAGCACATGGTCGCTGGAATGGTGGCGCAACATGGCTTTGAATGCATGCGCGTCAAATTTTACCAACGTCGTGCCGCCCTCGATCCGGTTCACCGCACCGGGGAGACTCCCCGCGCGACGCAAACGGCCGGCCGCACTGGAACCCTGTTCCGTGCGCAGCTCGGCTTTCATTCTGATCTCTACGTTCGCCATTTTTTTCCCTTTTCACTAAAACCCACAAACACGGGCCTCGGACACGATGTCCCTTCCCGGCTCTGGAACGTGCAACCTTTCCCCAGAGAGGGTCAGCTCATCGCGGCCAATGCCCGCTTATGCGGACTTGTCCATTAGCCCGTCCGCCCGCCGCTCAATATCTGAACAGCGAGCTTACGGACTGGTCATTGTGGATTCTGCGGATCGCTTCGCCCAGCAGTTCGGAAACCGTCAGCACCGTCAGCTTAACCGGCAATTGGGAGATGTCCAGATCTTCCCGCAAAGGGATCGTATCCGTCACCACCAGCTCTTCGATGAGCCCGTTGTCCGCTTTCAGGCGCTGAACGCCCTTGTCCGTCAGGGGCATGTGGGTAACCGCCGCTCGAATCGAGGCGGCCCCTTGCTCCTTCAGGATTTTTGCCGCCGCACACAGCGTGCCGCAGGTCGTGGTCATGTCATCGACCATGATCACGTCGCACCCTTTCACGTCGCCGACGACGCTAAAGGCATCCACTTCCGCGTCTCCCAGGCGCTGCTTCGCTACAATTGCCAGGCCTGTGCCCAGCATTTGCGAATAAGCGTAAGCCGCTTTTGCCCCTCCGGTATCGGGCGACACGACAAGCGGCTTCTTGAGCTTCATCTCGCGCAGGTACTTCACCATAACCGGCGCGGCGTGCAGGTGGTCGACGGGAATATCAAAAAATCCTTGGATCTGCTGAGCATGGAGGTCCATGGTCAGGATACGGTTGGCGCCAGCGGCCACCAGCAGGTTCGCGACCAGCTTCGCGGTGATGGGTACGCGCGGCTGATCTTTGCGGTCTTGGCGCGCATAGCCGTAATAGGGAAGCACGGCGGTGATGCGCGAGGCCGAGCCGCGGCGCGCGGCGTCGATCATGATCAGCAGCTCCATCAGCATCTCGTTGGGCTGGTTACAGATCGGCTGGACGATGAAGACATCCATGCCGCGGATGTTGTCCAAAATTTTGATGTGGGTTTCGCCATCCGGAAAACGGCGGATGTTGATGTCCCCCAGCGGGCTGCCGAGATAGGCCATCATCTTGTCGGCCAACGGCCGGTTCGCTGTCCCAGAAAATACGATCATGCTCATTGTGTTTATCGCGCTCTCCCGCGGCGTCCGCGGGTTCAAACAAAACAATCTGTCATCAAACTGGTTGCCCGGGGTGGATTCGAACCACCTCTGAAAGAGTCAAAGTCTCTTGTGCTGCCATTACACCACCGGGCAAGTACGCACCAAAACATGCCATAAGCCGGAGCCCAGCTTCCGGCTGACCTCCTGCCCGTGCGCTTCGTCCCGCACCAAACCGAAAACCGACGCACCGCTGCCAGAGAGCAAAACGCCCAAACACCCCGCCTCTCGAAGCCGCGTGGCCGTCTGGGCAACATCAGGGTAACTTTCGAAAACCCCTTGCTGCAATCCGTTATAAAGCGCATCAGCCGCTGCCGAAACATCGCTGATCCGGATAGAAGAGGTCATATTATGGAGAATGAAGGGGCTCGCCGTCAAGCCAACTCTCCATTTCTTGAAAACATCGCCCGTGGCGCACATCACGCCGGGGTTTGCGACCACCAGCCAAAAGCCCTCGCAACACCCGGCTTCGCCTTCGGAAAAAAGCCCTCGCACCTGTTCGCCCCGACCCTCCATCAACACCGCACCCCCGTGCACGAGCGCGGGAATGTCGCTGCCCAGCTCCGCGCCCAGCGCCATCAGCTCGTCGCAGGGTCGCGCTAATTCCCAGAGCCGGTCAAGGCCGCGGATCACGCCCGCCGCGTCCGCGCTGCCCCCTCCGAGCCCCCCGCCGATGGGGATGCGCTTGTGAATGTGGATGCGCGCGCCTGCGTTGATCCGGTAGCGCGCCTGCATCAGCCGCGCGGCACGCACGGCCAAATTGCGGTCCACCGAGCCGATCTTCGAGAGGTCCACCCCGGGGCTCACCGTCACGGTCATGGCGACCTGGGCATAGGTGGTGGTGAGCGTAATCGTGTCAGTCAGGCTGACTGGCATCACGAGGCTTCGCAGCTCATGATACCCGTCCGGACGCCTGCCGAGAACCTCCAACGTCAGGTTGACCTTGGCCGGCGCTTCGATTGTGATGACAGAACCTGCTCTGACCATTTGGGCGCGTATTGTGCCAGAAAGGCGTGCAGGCTTCAAGTGCGGGCCGCAGTTCTGCAGCAATTCTAATTATGGCTGGCCACGCGCTGAGGGAAGGCCCTCACGGGCCCACAAACGGAAGCGCCTGGCTTTCTCCTGTTCGTAGTGGCGCCGTGAGGCGCTTCTTAGCCATAATTAGAATTGCTGGCAGTTCTGCCGAAAAACGCAAGAGCCTCAGGGGATCCGCGTGCCGACAATCAACAGTTGGCCCGCATAGAACCAAGAGCCCCCGGGCAGACTCTTGACCGTAAAAGTCACCGCGTGCTGGCCCGGCACCTGCTCGGGCAGATACCAGAAACGCGCATGCTTGGTTTTCTCGGACTGGACGCGTTTGACGATGATCGGCTGACCGCCATCGACCACAGCCTCCAACACGCACGGCTCGCCATACGGGATGTCGCTGAGGCCAACGATCGTACCGTTCCACTTGACCGTGATGCTCGCGCCAGCATGCTCGCACTTAACGCCACCCCGCAGCATGGCGTGCGTGCGCTCGCGGCTCTCACAGTAGACGGAGTCTTTGTCTGTATCGACGGGTGTCCATCCCGCGCTGAGCGTCGCATCGGCGATTGGCAGCAATGTGGCCTTCTCCCAGTTCGTCGCCTCCAGCGGCGCAATCAGCGCGTGCGGCGGCGCCGTCCCCACAGCCGCCATCTTCACCATCGACCGCGCGATGATTTCGCAATAGACCGCGTGTCCCTCGTCGCCGGGATGCACGCCGTCTTTCGAGAAGACCAGCTTGCCAGCCACCGGCGCGTCACCCTTGAACACCAGCGACCCCTCCTTTTCGCGCTTCGCGATTTCCACGCCAAGATCAATGGTCGGAATGCCGTACGCGTTTGCAATACGTTCCTGAATAGGCCCAAACCAGGGGGTTTTTCCCGCTTGCAAGTCCTTCAGCATGGCTTGGTGGAGCGTGTAGACGAAGCAGATATCCGTTTTCGGATTATCCCTCCAGATGTGCCGCACGATGCCTTCCACCGACTTTGCCTCATAGCCTCCACCGCCGTTGACGCGGCACTCGAGAAAGACCAGATCTGGCTTCTGAACCAGGACGTCGCCCGCCAGACGGCACGCGCTGTAATCGGAGCCCGTGCCGGAGATGGCCACATTAATCTCGATGACGTCCGCCTTCGGATACTGAGCCTTGAACCACGCCATCGTCTTGGGACGCCACCCCGCCGCCGCCGTGATGCTGCCTCCGAGATAGGCGATACGCACCGGCC
>JBBRJN010000232.1:0-5722 GCA_038219365.1 Kiritimatiellia bacterium
GAGGCGGGAACTGCTGTGGGTGGGGTGGCACTCGTCGCCCGAGCGGAAGACAGGGTGGCGGTGCGTTGGCCGGTTCCGGTGCGCGTACCCTATCTTGGTGACGCGGACTTCGGTGATTTTGTGCTGTTTCCGCATGTGGAACAACGCGTAACGGTGACCGTACGGTTAGAGGCTCTGGGACGCACGCCTTTTGGAGAGTCGCGCACATTTACCTTGAAAAAGGCAGGTTCTGAGCGGGGGAGCTGAGAGCGACAGGGCACGAAATCAAGACAAGGGGCGTGCCCTCTGACCGTGTTGTTGCGTGCCCCCTTTTTTCGGCATCTTCCGTAGACAAAATATGTGTGCGGTTGTATAATGACAACATGAAAGCGGAACCGCAATTTATGTGGGCTTTTCATGCCATCCGATTGGGGGTTCAATCGGGCGGAGCGTGTAGGAGAAAACGTGTAAAAGGAAGGGAGCGTTCGGTATGAATGATCATGATCAGCCGGGCAATGTGGCGCTGGATACGCATGTCGCAGACCTTACCATCACACAGTCGGAGCGCGATGTTTTGCGCCGGTTGGGTGAGCGGGTCATGGCGTTATCCACGCGTCAAATCGAGGCGGAAAAAAAGGTTCTTTGGACGCGGCAGAACGCGTTACAGGCCTCTCGTCCCCTGATTCTCTGCGATCCTGAATTCAGTTGGCGGGAGATCATCCCCGATTCTTCGTTGGAGTGTACGCACAGCCTGGCACGGCATTGGGAGCACCGTCTGCGCAAGGAGATCTTTTGGGGTGAGAAGATGGGCGACGACCGGGTCGTGGAAAGCCGGTTCACTGTTGGATGGACATATAAGCGGACGTTCTGGGGACCGGACACCTCTTCGGTGCACCCGCAGCCGACGTTGTCGGACCTGAATGATTTGAGCGGTCTTCAGTTTCAAACGATCACCGTTGATCGGGATGCGACGACAGAGGTCGTGCATTTGGCGCGCGAGATTTTCGACCGGGTGCTGCCTGTCAAACTGCGGGAAAAGTGGTACTGGTCGTTGGGGCTGACGCGGGAATTGATCAAGATGCGCGGCTTGGCCCAATTCAAGAAGGACATCAAGGAGAACCCTCAAGGGCTGCACAACCTGATGGCCTTCCTGCGGGATGGCACGTTGGATCTGATCACTTTCCTCGAGAATGCGGGGCTTTACAGCCTGAATAACGAGGGCGACTACATCGGTTCGGGCGGGTTCGGCTGGACCACGCAGCTACCGGCAAAAGACTATCAGGGCACGGCTCGGGCCAAGGATTTGTGGGCGCTGTTCGAGAGTCAAGACACCAAGGATCTTGCCCCCGAATTGTTCGACGAGTTCGTTCTGGCTTACCAGAAGCCGGTCATGGAGCGTTTTGGGCTGGTATGTTATGGATGCTGCGAGCCTATATCGGAGCGCTGGGACTCTCTCAAGAGCATCCAGAACATCCGTCGCGTCAGCGTGTCGCCCTCCTGTGACCGTGCGAAAATGGCTGCCGCCTTGCAGGACAAGTATGTCTACTCCTGCCGTCCGAATCCGGCGGTCCTCTCTGCGGACGTCTTCGATGAGGCTGCTGCGCGCAAAGATATCCGCGATATCCTCGAGAAGGCCAAGGGCTGCCACCTCGAGCTTATCATGAAGGATCACGACACGATCCACAACGATCCTTCGCGCGCGATCGCCTGGTGCCAGATCGCCAAGGAAGAGATCGCCCGTTATTACCAATAGGCTGAATCAGCATCGTTGCATGAAAAAGGGGCCGGACCGAGTCCGGCCCTTTTTCATTTCCCCCTGCCGATCATCGCGAGGAGGTTTGTCAAGGGAACGCTCAATTCTAGCACGCTGTTGAAGGAAGAGTATGGGCGTGTCCGAACAGGCGAATCAAGCATAACCGCGAAGTTTAGACTTGTTGCGGCGCACGTTTTTTCGCACCATACGGATTCTTCACAAGGAGTTCAGGCACATGGCAAAAAATATTGTTGAGAAGATCCTCGCCGCCCACCGCGTATCGGGCGACCTCGCCCCTGGAAAAGAGTTGGCGATCCGCATTGATCAAACCCTGACGCAAGATGCGACGGGCACCATGGCGTACCTACAGTTTGAAAGCATGGGGCTCGACCGCGTGAAGGCGGATCTGGCCGTGAGCTATGTGGATCACAACACGATCCAGGTGGGTTTCGAGAACGCCGATGACCATGCGTATCTGAAGAGCGTGGCGCAGCGCTACGGCGTGGTGTTTTCGCGTCCCGGCAACGGCATCTGCCATCAGCTCCATCTTGAACGTTTCGGCAAGCCTGGAGCGACCTTGCTCGGTAGCGATTCGCACACGCCCACCGGTGGCGGTGTCGGCATGCTGGCGATCGGCGCTGGCGGCATCGACGTGGCGGTGGCCATGGGCGGAGGCCCGTTTTATCTGACCAGCCCAAAGGTGACGCTTGTTCATTTGACAGGTGCGCTTAAGCCCGGCGTCTCTGCCAAGGATGTGATTTTGAACGTGCTGTCGGTGTACGGTACGAATGGCAATGTGGGCCGCGTGTTGGAGTATGACGGCCCCGGCGTGGCGGGCCTCGGCGTGCCGGCGCGGGCGACCATCACCAATATGGGAGCGGAGTTGGGGGTAACCACTTCGGTGTTCCCGAGCGACGCCACGACGCGCGCATTCCTGAAAGCGCAAGGCCGCGAGCAAGACTGGAGCGAATGGGCGGCCGACGCGGGAGCGGCGTATGACGCGCGATTGGACATCGACCTGAGCGCACTGGAGCCTATGGCCGCGTGCCCGCACTCGCCGGGCAACATTGCGACCATCGCCTCACTCGTCGGCAAAAAAGTGGACCAGGTGCTGATCGGCTCCTGTACCAATTCGTCGTATCGTGATCTAAAGACCGTGGCGCTGATGCTGCGCGGCAAGAAGGTAAACCCCAATGTAGAGGTGGGCGTGGCACCGGGGTCGCGGCAGGTGGTGGAGATGCTGGCCAAAGAAGGCCTGCTGACCGATCTCGTCTTGGCCGGGGTGCGGATCCTTGAAAACGCCTGCGGTTTCTGTATCGGCAACCACATGTCGCCGGGCACGGATGCGGTCAGCCTGCGCACCAACAACCGCAATTTCGTGGGCCGCACGGGCACCCAGTCCGCGCAGGTCTACCTCGTCAGCCCCGAGACGGCGGCAGCGGCTGCATTGAGCGGCGTGTTTACGGATGCACGGCCGTTGGCGTGTTCAGTGGACGTGGCAGAGCCCGCGTCGTTCGATGTGGATGACAGCATGTTTCTTTTCACTGAAACGGCGGGCAAAGGCGTTCCTGGCACGGCGATTGTGCGAGGGCCGAACATTGGACAGGTTCCCGTGGGCCAGCCGTTGCCAGAGACTCTGAACGGCGTGGCGGTGATCAAGGTCGGGGACAAGATCACGACCGATCACATCATGCCGGCCGGCGCGCGCCTGAAGTACCGTTCAAACGTGCCCCAGTATTCGAAATACGTCTTTGAGCATGTGGACGCCGATTTTTACGCGAACGCCTCGGCGAACCGTGATGCTGGACTTCACAACGTGATCGTGGCTGGCGAAAGCTATGGGCAGGGGTCGAGCCGCGAGCACGCGGCGATGTGCCCGATGTATCTCGGCGTAAAAGTACTGGTGGCCAAAAGTATTGAGCGGATTCATCTCGCAAACCTGCTCAACTTTGGCATTGTGCCGTTCATCTTCGACAATCCCTCGGATTACGACGCGGTCACGAAGGGAGATAAGCTGGTGATCGACGGTTTGCGTGCGGCGATTTCCGGCGACGGACGGGCTGTCGTCAGGAATGTGACGCAAGGCACATCGTTCGCTGTTTCGACGGTTCTCAGCGCACGGCAGAAAACGATTCTTCTCAACGGCGGCCTCTTGGCGGCGGTCGCCGCTGGCGCGGTGTGATAAATCACATTGACCGCACGGTCATACAAAAGGTAACATGTCAAAACCATGAGCGAGAACGAAGAGGCGAAACCTGCTGAGCAGGACAAGGGCGGGGTAGTGTTGGATTTGAATCTGAGCTTTGCTCCGAGTTGGGCGCGCACGTCCCCGGATGCGAACATCCAACGGTATCGTGATGATCGGCAAGAAGGCGGCGAAGACGGCGAAGGCCGTCATGGCGGACGCGACGGAGGTCGTGACCGTCGTCCCCAGCGCAACTTCGACGATCGAGACCGTAGAAAACCGGACCGCAGGCCTCCTCGCAAAGAATTTGATGGTGCACCGCCTCGCGCCGCAGGTTCTGAGATGCCGCGTCCTGAATCGCGCGCCGCTGTTGCAGACCTTCGTGTGCCCCGTACCGATAGTGGGTTCCGCCCTGCGCCTGCGGGTGCGCCTTATCAGGATCGCGGCGGTGAGCGCCGCGACTATCGTGCGCCGCGCCCCGAGTATACGCCGCTGCCGCTTGAGATCCGCGTGTTGCCGGAACAGAAGGCGCTTGGAGCGGTGATTCGCCGAATCCAGACGTCGCACCGTGCCTTTCCGTTGCGCGACATTGCGTGGCTGTTTCTCGACAACCCCGCCTCCTGCCTCATCCGTGTCGAACCGGTCAAGGATCAGCAGCTTCCGCTGTTCCAGTGTAAGGTATGCGGGCTGCCAGCGCTGTCCGAAGAGGAGATCCGCGCGCATCTTGTCAACCGGCACATGGATGACTTCTTTGATGTTGAAGACATCGATTGCGACCCGCCGTCCGGCGCTTTTGTGTGTGTGGCACGGTGCGGACTGAGCGGCGAGTTGCTCGGGCCGACCAACCATCACAGCTTCAACTCCAAGGTGCACGAGATGCTCCGGACGAAGTTCCCGAACATGACCGAAGAGGCTTACCGGTCACGGATCGAGACGGTTCGCGAGACTGAGGTGATCGAGAAATGGCGTCAGCAGTGCACGCGCAAAAAGATTTATAGGCGGAAAGGCGCGACGGCTACGGTTGCCGAGCCGGTTGCCGAGCCAGCCGAAGGCGCGGCTTCTGTGGTCGATACCGCAGAACACGAACCGGCTCCCAAAGCGCCCTCGATGGAGCGTGATGTGGCTGAGTTGGTGTTTATGCGCGAAATTCTGCCGGAGCAAATTTCGAATGTCCGGCACCTGATTTGCACGGCGGCGGTCGCTATGCAGACCACCAGCCGTCCTCTTTACTTCGCGCTGAAGGACACGTTGAACCGCGAGCGCCGTTTCCCGGCCTCGCTCTTCTTCGCCCTGCGCGGCGCGTTTCGTCATCGCAGCCTGCACCTTTTCCGTGTAAACGACCCGAAGGGGCAGGACTTTGTGATGCTTAAGCCGCCGGTGGTGCTTGATCCCACGCACGCGGTGCAGGCGCTGCGCGATGTGCTGACGTTTGTGAACGAGCACGCGGCATGCACGAAGGCTGAGCTGGTGACGGCGTTGTCGGGTGGCGAAGAGGCCAAAGTCAAAGAGACGCTTGTGCAATTGGCTTGGCTGGTCGAGAAGGGCCATGTCATCGAGTATTACAACGATGTGCTGAGTGGTCCTCTTGAGTTCCCTGCGTTCCGTTTCCTGCCTGGAGAGAAAGACAAGCAGCAGGGCGGAGGACAGCCTGCCGCTCGCCGCGTAGAGCCTGTCAGCGCGCCTGTGGCCCGTCCGGCAGCAGCGGTTGCTGCTGCTGCTGCGGTTGTCCCCGTGGTGGAAGCACCAGCGGCCGCTGCCGAAGCGGTTGTTGCTGCTGCGGTTGTCCCCGTGGTGGAAGCACCAGC
>JBBRJN010000233.1:0-5710 GCA_038219365.1 Kiritimatiellia bacterium
ATACAGGGCTTTATGTAACCCTTGATGTAACTTAGCCTATTTCCACATTCCATGAAAAACAAAAACCCTTGGTAATAAAGGGCTTACGAAAATGGAGCGGGCGATGGGAATCGAACCCACGTGTGAAGCTTGGGAAGCTCCTATTCTGCCATTGAATTACGCCCGCAAAAATGTGCCGTTAATGTATCAGAAAATGCCCGCCCGTCAAAGACGATTTTTGTTTATTCAGCGCTCGCGCAGACGATACCCTCTTCAGGAACATGAAGTCCCTCGCCTGCGACAACGGCAGATCAGGGTGACGCGTTCTTTTGGGTCGTCTACGCGTTCTTTCAAGGCACCTTGTGGCCTTTTGCCGCCTCCCATAGCGCATACCAGTCTTCGCGCTCCAACGTGATCGCGACCGCCTGCGCTGCGCTCTGGATGCGCTCGACCTTATTCGTGCCGATCACCGGAAGCGGCCGGCTCGGATGCGCCATGATCCATGCGTAAGCGAGCTGTTCAAGGGTCGCACCTCCATAATGCGAGGCCATGGAGGCTGCTGCGGCCGAGAGACGTTGCGCCGCCGGACTTGCTGTATCAAAGAGCATTCCGCCCGCGAGCGGGCTCCATGCCATGGGCAGCACGCCCACCTTTTCACATTGGCACAACGTGCCGTCGGTGATCGGCTCCGTATGCATAAGGTTGAACTCAATCTGGTTTGTGGCCAGCGGCTGTTCCATCGACGCGTTCAGCAGCTCGAATTGAGAGGCGCTGTAGTTCGAAACGCCTGCCGTGCGGATCTTACCGTCACGCAGCAATGTGTTCAGTCCGCGCGCCGTGTCGTCGGCCCGCGTGAGCCAGTCAGGGCGGTGAACAAGGAAGAGGTCAATGTGATCCGTACCCAGCAAGCGCAGCGATTTGTCGAGGCTCTTGATGAGGCGCTCGCCCTGGGCGTTGTAGAACGCGGTGTGACGATCCGGGTGATACTTGCACGGCACATAGATGCCCGCCTTGGTAACGATCTCCAATTTGTCGCGCAGCCCCGGCGTCAACGCCAGCCCTGCGCCGAGCGCCCTCTCAACCTCATAAAGACCGTAAATTTCCGCCGTGTCGATGGTTGTAATGCCGACCTCCAAGCAGACATTGAGCCGCCTGTTGATCTCCTGCGCCGTCGGCTGCGTTGCCAAGATCCTCCATGTCCCATACGCCATGCGGGAGAACTCGGGCCCGTCTTTTGTCAGTTTAAAGCGTTGCATAACCGTCTCCTTGAAGGTGCTGCTTTTTTCGTATGAGCATCGTCGTTTGCATCAACCCTTTTCCGTTGTCATCACCGTTAGGCGCGACAAAAAAGTCTGCCCCAAATGAGAAACAGGTTGCCAGCGACAAAACAGCAATGCTCTTCGCTCTCTCGCTCATCGTCCTCTCCCTTTACGCAGACCGGCTATGCGGCCCGCATGGCAGCCTTGAGCTGCGGCAGCGCCACCTCGACCCGCTGCAAGAGCTTCTCCGCCTCGCAGAGCGCCTCCTTTGCCCGTTCCGCATGTTTCGTCAACTCGTTAGCCATTGGGGTTGTTGCCGCGGCCTGGGTGGCCTCCTGCTCCTCGGCGGCTCCACACAGTGCACCCATCTCCGAGGTCAACGCCTGAATACGCTGCACATCCTCTCCGATTTTATTGCGTAGTTCAAGCGCACCCGACGTCATCCATGCGGGTGAGGGTGCACACACCAGATGGGCAGAGGTGATCAATGCCGGCGTGTCATTCGCAACCAGACTCCACGCGATCGCGATGTAATCACTTCCCGACCCCTCTCTCAGCAGCGCCTTCACAAAATATTTATGCCCTTTGATAAGCGACACCGGTTTTGATTTACGCTTGTCTTTATCCCACTGCCGTCGAACATCCGAGGACTCATTTTTTAAGCAGAGAACCACGTTGTCAGAGGTCTCATCCGGGCTCAACCAGAGCTCACCGTGATCATCGGCCGTGAGGTAAAAGACGTACTCACCGGTCACGTCCGGCACAAGGAATCCCGTGAGACGGGCAAAATACGCATCGCCACGGTTTTGCGGCGTCGCGAAATCAGCAAGGCGCTGCACCGAGTCGGGAGGGGTCTTCGCTGTGAGCCCCTGCTTGCTAACTTCGTCTAAAGACCTGTAAGTGACCTTCTCCCAATATTCGACATTCAGCCCCGCAACCAACCCGGTAATTGACGAAAAATCGGATTGAAACGCAACGAGTTTATCAGCCAGCCCCGCAGCCGCTTTGGCAACACGGCCTAACTCAGCGCGGGCGACCTGAATGCGGGGCTGCGCGAGGATCGCCTCGGGGGAGCCTCCCAAGACACGGTCGGAAAGGGAGACGAGCGAAGAATTAATGGAAACCGCGCGTTCACGATATTTCAGCGCGAGCTCGAGTCCGCCGTTGATCTCCTTGCAGTAGACTGCCGAGGCAAGAAACAGGGTGCTCTTTGTGCTAGTGTCGACCGAAGACTTCGGCAAGGTCGCATTGACCAGCCGTAACATCTGGTCAGGCGGGATTTTAGCCCAAGCGACGATGCGTCCAGGCGCGACCGTCACACCTTCAGCACTCGCACCGGTCACGTCTGCCTGACCACCGAACGCAACCCAAACGCCCTTGACCACAGCATGTGCGAGTTCCGCCTGCACGAAGGCCCGGAGTCGGCCCAATAGTTCAAACCGCAGAATCGCCGTTTCGATGAGTGCTAATGCGTCAGGATCTCGCCACATTGACTTACCGTCCTTTAACACCTGGGCAGCCTCAGCATAACGGTAGGCCGCACCGTTGACCCTCTGCTGCTCCACGATAGCCGCCGTCGCTGGAGCAAGCGCGGCCTCGCGCGCGGCCATGGCCTTTCGCCTTTCCGGTGCGCTCCGAACCGCTTCATCGGCAACGACGGGCGCGGCTTTTTCTTTCCCTGGCTGATCTGTCCACGGGGTCAGAAAAGGAGCATCGATAATGACGATCTGGTCAGTCGAAGGCACGGACCACCCCACGGCAAGATAATCACCCTGCGCCGATTGCTTCATGAGGGCTTCTATGTAGTAACGTTTGCCTTCAACCAAATCGCAAGGAGCAGAGCGCTGCTCGGGACGTTCCCTCCACTTCCTTTTGGTATTCACCGTGAGGGCCACCAACTTCCGGATGTTCGCGGGATTGTCGTCGGTGCTGAGCCAGAGTTCGGCTCCGTCATCAACGTTGACAATGAACGTGTAGGCGTCTGATTTCGTCGGCACCAGATAGCCGCGGACGCGAACGCCATAATCTTCGCCGACCCCTTCCGACAACTCAAACCGACCGACTTGCACCGTGCGACTGGGTTGCCCGGGAAACGTTGACGCCGAGCGAAGGTCTCTGACTAGTCCGCCTTTGATGTGCTCGTAATATTCGCACAACAATCCGTGCGGACTACCCACAGGGACCTCGCGCACAATGACTTGCTGTGATTGACGGAGTTGGTTTGGAAGAGCCTGCTGCGGCGCGGCCGTTATCGTCGGCTTCTTCGAATCACGTGCCGTGGCATCGTCAGGCTCGACAGGCTCATCCGAGACAGGCTCCGTCACGGCAGCGAGCTGCTGTTGCGCATTTTCGACAGCAACGGGCTGAAGCGTCGAGGTCCCGGCTAGGGTCTTCTTAGAGCGCGTGCCAACAAAGATGCCGAGCAGGACAAGCACTCCTACTCCGCATACGATGGCGATAATCATCCGCTTCGGGATACCCTTTGTTTTTTTCGGCGGCTGCGATGGCGAATGCGGGGAGTCCGGGATGTGAAGAAGATCTTTTTGCTGGATCCTCTGTGTGAAGCCGCGGTCGATCTTGATCGTTGCCATAGGTTTGTTGTCTAGCCCTTGTTTAAAAAAATGCGTGTTGCTGATAAGCCATCCGTTGCCTCGGCCTGCGGCTCATCCGTTTTGTTCAACGTGATATCGCCGCGGTCAGTGCCTGAAGGCTTTTCAGATCATCATCAAGCTTTTTAAGGCTCTCTTGCGCACGCGGCGGAAAGCCTGCTGTCTACGTCGTTTATTTGTTGTGTCAGCATATCAAGAATTTTTAGTGTTATCAACAAAACCTGTTTCGGGTGGCAGGCGGCAGCGGGCAGGGCAGCGTCAATACCGGCCAACCCACGTCACCACGGCGCGGGCCGGCACCTCATACAGCTTGAGCGGATCAGCGCCGGCCTGGGGCGACAGCGTCGCCCCCGCCGCGTCCGAAGTGAGGTACACGCCGCTCTTCCGGACACTGAGGCCGGGCACCTCCAGCCGCACCGGGCGCGGCCGGTCCGCCATGTTGACCAGCACGCACGTCACCAGACGCCCCGCCTCGTGCAGGTAGGCCGACACCATGAGCCCCTCGGGATCGTCAACGTCGGCCCGCGGGCTTGACACGCCGACGCGCACCGCGCCCGGACGGATGAACCTGCTGAAGTTGCCCAGCGTCCACATGAGCCGGCTGTCCGTGATCTCGCCGTCCGTCTTGCCGGCGTTGGGCGTCACGTAGACCAACCCGTCCTTGTAATCACCACAGGTCATGGCCAGCCACCACTGCCACGCCGAGGCCTGCGCCACGCAGAGGTCATAGTGGATGACCCTCGCCACGTAGAGCGCCGTCTTCATGGTCAGGTCCCGTCCTCCCCCGCCGCCGATCTCGCGGTCGTTGCCCATGATGCACACTTCGGTCTGCCAATAGCCGAGGTGATACTCGTCCAGTTTCTCGCGCAGCGCCTGCCGCTTGGCGAGGAGGGCCGCGTTGGGTGATGTCGTCCAATAGCTGTGGCCAGCCACCAGGCGCGGCACGTGCGGAAGCCCGCCAATCACATGCGGCGACGCCGGGGCGAACAGTTCCTCGATCTGGTTGTCCTGTTCAGGGTGATCGGTTTTGTCGCTGAAGAGATAATCGATCTTGCCCGACTCGGTCACGAGTATCCGCGTGTCCAGCCGCCGTTCCGTGAGCTTGTTGTCCAGCAACCGGACGAGCCGGGCGATGTCGCCGACGTACGCGGGCGAGCCCTCTTGCTTGGGCGCGTCCCACTCCCACTCCGGCTCGTTGAAGGGACTGACCGCGACAAAGGGAATCCCCTCGCGCGCGCCGACCTCCGCCAGCACGGTCGCCAGAAAATCAGAGAACGCCTCGTAGCAGTCAGGTTTGAGATTGTAGTGCCCCGCCTTGGGGCGCCCCATGTTGTTCGCCAGCCCGTTCGCGGTGAACTGTACCGGCGCGCTGTTGCAGAACGCCAGAAAACGCTCGACGCCGCGCCGTTTGGCGGCCTGCAAGAACCAGCGTTGTCCCGCCTGCCTGCTCCAGTCGTAACGGCCATCCGCCAGCAGAAAGCACTCGGTGCGACGCGCGGGATCAGCGATGTTGCTCGCCTGCGCCTGCTCCGCGCTGCCCGCCCCCACATTGAAGCGCCAGAGCGAAAGCCCGATGCCTTGCGGCTGACCATTCGTCCCCACCGCCGTGCTGAAGAGCCAGTCCGCCATCTGCTCGCGCTTCGCCTCTGGAAAGAGCCCCAGCGCCTGCGCGGTCCAGCAGTCCGACGCGCCGAAGTTGTCGATGCGCTGATGCCGCCGGGCCGTATCCACGGTGTAAACGGTCTGTGCGGACGCCGCCAGACACAGCCACGACCCCAAAAAGAATGTTTCGAGAAGGATCTTCATCGCCTACTCCGGAAAACGTTCCTGCGGCTCTCAGCGCTGGCCGGCACCGCCTTCCGC
>JBBRJN010000234.1:0-5682 GCA_038219365.1 Kiritimatiellia bacterium
GCATACAGTCCGACTGCTTACGGTAGACCTGCTCCGGTTTGTAGACGCCCGCGGCGATCAGGGTGAATCCGGGCTGATAGAACTGGCGATCAGCAGGGTCGATCAGCGTGATCTCCGCCTGCTTCAGTCTGCGCACTAACCGAGAAGCCATGCTGATGCCAGCCGCACCGCCGCCGATGATCACGATTTTGCCCTTAGCGTTGCTGCCTGAAGTCACGCGGCGGCATCCCGTGCCCACCGTTGCGACCAACCCAAAGGCGGCCGCCGTCTTTAGAAACGTGCGCCGGTCCATGTGGAATTCCGGCATGTGTTCAAACGAGGGGTTTCTCATCTGCGACATAGTGCCATAAACTTTCTGAGCGTTCAAGCCCCGCCTAGAACCTCGCCGTCACTTCCCAGCGCAGGAAGTAGGCCAAGGTGTCCTCCGTATAATAGTCACCCGGATCCAGCACTTCGGCGGTCAGGTGGCCGAACAACTCGCCGCGCTTGCCGAAGATGTTCTTCAAGAGCGGGAAATCGTAGCGGGCAACGCCCAGCCAGCCCTGCAGGTTTCCGTCGCCGCCACCCAGACCATCCTCTTCCGCCACATACATCGGGCCGATGCTCGCGCGAACCTTGTGGCCCGGCGCGAAGCTGACGCCCGACTCCAAGCTGGGATAGACCAGGTTGGACCAATAGCCCGCACCATAATTGAAGTTGTAGACGTACATTTCGCTGAACTGCGGCCAGCGCGCCCACAGCGGGTCCCACCCGGTGTCATTGTCGCCCGCTCCGCGGTCCTTGTCGCCTGACAGGTAGTAGATCGAGCCGGTGAAGAAGGGTTTAGCGGTCATATCCACGACCGGCGTGTAGGTCAGGCCCGCATAGCCCATGTAACCGGCTGTCGAAGCGCCGCCGTCTTTCTCACCCGCCTGCACCGCGCCTTCGAGTTCCGCTGAAACGGTCTCGGAGAGCTTCGGCATCAAGCGCGTACCCCATGTGTGTACGATGCGTCCAGGCAGGTTGTTATTGCTGCCGGACAAATTGGCCTTGGTCTCACGCTTGTAGAGGTAGTAGAGCTCGAAGGGAAGCGCGTCAAATTCTTTGGACCTGAAGTAGAGTCCACCGCCGTACTCGGCCATGCCCGAACTGCGCGGGTCGATCGAGGTCAACGGGCGCTCGTTGTATTCCGAACCGTCAGCTTTCGTGGGATGGCCCCAGCTTAATTCGTTGTCTGGATTGTTATATATGGCCAGTATATCCAGCGAGTTTTTCTCGTCAACCTTAACGGTCGCCTTGATCGCATCCATATAAACCGAGCGTGAGCCGTCGAACGGCGTGCCGTCGGCGATGACACGTCCCGCGCCGTAAGTCGGACCACCCGCGCCGAAGAAATCCTGCCGCCCGACTCTCAGATCCAACTTGCCATCGAAAAGGTTGTAGAGGTCGAAATAGAGGTTGTCAATGAACACTTCGTCCGGCGCTTGGTTGTTGTTACTGTGGTTGGGCTTATAAACCTCGCGGAACTCATCTGCCGCACGAATATAGAGTTTAAAATCCTCATTCTTGACCTCTCCCCACGCACGCGGACGTATTCTGATCCAGTTCTGATCGGGCATCAAAGCACCGTGCAATTTGGGCAGGTTCTCGATGATCTCTTGCCGTACCCGCAAGTCAGCCCCGCCATTCCAAACCAGCTGCTTCGCATTGGGTTTTTCCCCTTCGACAACGGCGACCGGCTTTGTTGCCGCAACGACGGCAGCGGTTTGACTCGTCCCTGCGGCGATAGCAACAGGCTGTGTTTCAACAACAACGGCCCCGGGCTTTACCTCAGCGGCACAAACCGGCAACATCAGTCCGACGCAAAAACTCATCCACAACAGTTTTTTCATGCGGTTTTCTCTTACGACGTTTTCCCTTCACCCGAGAAATCACACGCGTGTTTCTCTAAAAAGAAACATTTATACCTGAAAGAAAGGCGCTCCGTCCAGTGCAAATTACAGAAAAGTAACGTCCTTTTTCTCGTCTCTCCTCATCTTATCTCCGGGTCTCTGGGTCTTGGCGTGGGACAACCAGCCGGGCCATGCCGTTGGTGTACCGCCTTTAGGCGGCTTGGGTGCATCCATGCCTGATCCGCGGGAAAATGTGCCACGTCATATTCCACTGAGAGCAGAGGTTAGACGCTTCCGACCACTTCCCGATCTTTGGTCACGGTGGGTTTGCCGTGGGCGGTATTCAGCACCAGGCACCCCTTGGGACAGACCTCGACGCAGTAGTTGCACGTGATGCAACGCAGGCGGTCAATGGTCCAGCGCCTGGCGGTACGATCCACCTCGATGGCCTGGGTCGGGCACCGTTTGGCGCAGAGGGTGCAGTAGGTGCACTCCGTCAGGTTGATCCCCAACGAACCGCGTGAACCGGGGATGTGCTGCCGGGGCTCGAACGGATAACGGCTCGTATAGGGCCTGCGGCAAAGCCACTTCATTACCAAGCCGGTCATGCTGAAAAGGGACATCGTTTTAGCGCTCCGTACAGCTGATACAAGGGTCGATGGTGAGAATTAACACGGGCACATCCGCCAGCGTGCAGCCTTGCAAGGTCTTGACGAGCGCCGGAATGTTGGCAAAGGTCGGCGTGCGCACGCGAAACCGCTGAAGGTTCTTGGTGCCGTTTCCTTTGAGGTAGTAGATCACCTCGCCGCGCGGCTGCTCGGTGCGGACAAAGAACTCGCCGTTGGGGTTGCCCGTGACTTTCACCTCAAGTTCACCCGTCGGGATCTTGGCGGCCGCCTGCCGGATGAGGTCGATCGACTGGAAAATCTCGTCGCACCGCACGGCGACGCGGGCGTAGCAGTCACCCGCCGTGCGCGTCACGGGCTCGAACGAAAGTTCGTTGAAAGCGGCATAGCCGAGCTTGCGGGTGTCCTGTGCCCAGCCGCTGGCGCGCAGCGTGGGGCCGACGCAGCCGAGCTGATAAGCGTCCTCGCGTGAGAGCGTGCCCACGCCGCAGAGGCGGTGTTTGACGGTGTTGTCGTTCAGGAAGACCTTGACGATCTCGCGCGTCTCGCGCGCGGTCTCGACCAGCGTCGCCAGCAGGTTCCGCATCGCCTCGGCATCGATGTCGCGGCGCACGCCGCCGACTTTGCAGGCGCCGAAGATGACCCGTCCGCCGGTGGTCGCCTCGATGATTTTCAGCACGCGCTCGCGAACGCGCCACGAGTGCATAAACAGGCTTTCAAAGCCCACGGCGTCGGCCATCAGGCCGAGCCAGAGCAGATGGCTTTGGATACGGGAAAGCTCACCCCAGATGGTCCGTAAATACCGTGCGCGCCGCGGCACGTCCAACCCCATGATCTCTTCAATGCCTTGGCAATAGGACTGGCCGTGAATAAAGCTGCAGATGCCACAGATGCGCTCCGCCACGAAAACGAACTCCGGAAAGTCCTTTTTCTCCACTAGGCGTTCAAGGCCGCGGTGGATAAAGCCGATCGAGGGGATCGCCTCGATGACTTTCTCATCCTCAACCACGAGGTCGAGATGGATCGGCTCCGGCAACACCGGGTGCTGCGGTCCGAACGGGATGATAGTGCGGGTGGCCATAGTGCTTCTCAAACAGATTGAACGACAGTTGTGGAGACACCGGCGCGGGCCGATGTGTTAAACGGGAACGGCTGGGCCGTCTTGTACAGAGTCCCCTTGAAGTCCAGGACCAGGCCTTCAAAGGTGACGCCAAAGAGATCATGGATCTCATTCTCATAAAGAAACGCACACCAGTATATGCCGCTCACGCTGGGCAGGCGCGGCCCGGAGGCGGAAATCTGAAGGCGGATGTTGCGAAACTGCTGGTCACGGTCGAAGCTGTAATTGAGCTCCAGCAGCGCTCCGAGCGATGTGCTGCCGATCTGCACCAGGCGCCAGCCCTGCTCTTGCAGGCTCTTCACCTCGCCGGTCAGCGTGCCGGGCGTAACGGGAAAACAAGGTTGCTCTTCGGTCATGACGATTTCTTCTCCATGTAAACCCATTCGATATTCGCGTTGAAGGGCTCGCTCTTAAAGCGCTTGTACCCCAGCTTCTCATAGATATGGATATTGACGGCGCTCCGGTGCCCGGTGAAAATCTCATAGCGGCGGGCGGCGGGAAACTCCGCCTCCAGCGCGGCGACCAGCCGGTGCCCGAGGCCGCGCCCGCGGAAGTATGGAAGCACGCTCAGGCGCAGGATGTGGGCCGTGCCCGAGCCGTCGTCGAAGCCGCGCACGGAGGCCGCGATCTTGCCGTTCACGAGGCCCTTGAGGAAGATCATGCGCCCGAGATCGTCCGTCATCTCGGCGAGCGATTGCCGCAGCGCGGGCAAGCTGGCATCGCCGTAAATCTCAGCCTCGCTCTGATAGGCGACCTTCTGAAGCGCAAGCAGCTCCGGGAGGTCTGCCGCCGTGGCGCGCTCGATCATCATCACGCCCGCCGCAAAGCCCGCCGCAGCCATGAGCGCGCGGCGCGCTTCAAGGATGCCGAGCGCCTGCACGACCCCGTCGATAATGGCCTCCGGCCGCACCGCACAGCCCGGCACGTAGACATCCACGGGGATCACGGAGTCGATCCCGCCTGAGACGTTATAACACTCGCGGAAGATCCCGCCCGAGGTCGCGCAGATGCCAAGCGCGATCACGACCTTGGGCTCGGGCATCTGGTCATAGATGTTGCGGACCACAATGCGGTTCTGAGAATTGACGGAGCCGGTTACCAGAAAGATATCGGCGTGTTTCGGGTTGCCCGTGTTGACGATACCGAACCGCTCGACGTCGAAGCCGGGCGTAAGGCTGGCGAGGACTTCGATATCGCAACCGTTGCAGCTGGAAGCGTCGTAGTGAATGACCCAAGGTGATTTTTGCAGACCGGACATGAGAGCGCAGTTCCTAACTCAGTTTCAGGACCCCGAGAAGTTGTAAGAGCCAGAGCACCGTAATGTTGCCGCAACCGAGCGTCAGCGTCATGAGCCACGCGCTGCGGAGCGCGAACTGCCATTTCACACGGGCACAGACATTGTCGACAACGATCAGCAGAAAGAACGACACGGCGGAGGCCGCCAACCCGAACGCCCAGTGCGTGCTGAAAAAGAGAAAGAGCCAGCCCAGCAGCATCACGTTTTCGTACCAGTGGGCGATCTCGATCAGCGCAAGCGTGGGTCCGCCGAACTCGGTGGTGATGCCGCGCACCAGCTCTTGATGGGCATGATGCGAGGCAGAAAGATCGAACGGCGACTTGCGGAACTTCATCTCCATGGCATACATCAGCGCGATAAAGAGGCCAGGCAGGAGCAGGATCGGCGTGTGTGATCCGCTGGCGATCGTGTCGACCGAGAAGGTGTGCGTCACCATGTAGAGACCGACGGCGGTCAGCAGCACGACCGGCTCGTACGCCATCATCTGGATCAGCTCACGCGAAGCGCCCACAAAGCTGTAGGGAGAGCTGGCTTTGAACGCGCCGAGCACGAAGAAGATGCCCGACAACGTCAGTGCGAAAAACACCAGCAGCAGGTCGGAGCCGCAAAAGAAGAGCGCACCGGTGAACACCGTCAGCACGAAAAAGAAGACGATATAGAAGTTCTGCGAACGGCGCACGACGAGGCGCTCCTTGCTCCACAGCTTCGCCACGTCATAGAAAGGCTGCAGCAGCGGCGGTCCGAGCCGGGCCTGCATGCGCGCCGAAA
>JBBRJN010000235.1:0-5647 GCA_038219365.1 Kiritimatiellia bacterium
GTGGACGACCACATCGCCGTCTGCACCCGCACACACGAGGAGATCGGCGCGAAAGACGTACCGCACCTGCTCATCCTGAACAAATGCGACCGCGGCAGCGCGGACAACGCGGTTCTGCACGTGACTGAAAAATATCCGCAGGCCATTCCGGTTTCAGCCAAGACCGGCTACGGAATCGACCTTCTCAAACGGGCCATGATCGAGGAACTCCAAAAATGCTGCACGTTGTGGCGACTCCCATCGGCAACCTCGCGGATCTGAGTCCGCGCGCCTTAGACGCTCTGAAGACAGCAGACTTGATCGCCTGCGAAGACACGCGCCGCACGTGGGGCCTGCTGAGCGCCTTCAACATCCCGCGTCCCGAAATGGTCTCCTACCGCCAAGGCAACGAAGAGCGGACCGGCGACACTCTCATCCAAGCGATTCAGGCAGGACGTTCGGTCGTGCTCTGCTCCGACGGCGGCTACCCCGGCATCAGCGACCCCGGCTACCGCCTGATCCGCCGCGCCGCACAAGAGAAGGTCGCCTTCGATGTGATCCCCGGAGCCTCGGCCGTGGACCTCGCGCTGCTCTTCTCCGGACTCTCCACCTCAAGCTTCACCTTCAAGGGCTTCCCGCCCCGCAGGCCCGGCGCACTGCGTCGTTTCTTCGAGGAGGAGAAGGCGCTGCCGCACACGCTCATCTGTTTCGAGTCCCCCTTCCGCATCGCGCATTCGCTCAAGGCCGCGCTCGAAGTCTTGGGCGACCGCGAAGCCGCCGTCTGCATCGAGCTCACCAAAGCGCATGAGCGCGTGGCCCGCGGCTTCCTCTCCGAACTCATTCCTCAGTTTGACGGCAAGACCGTCAAAGGCGAGGTCGCCTTCGTCATCGCCGGTGCCAATCCCAAGTTCGCCCGCGCGGTGGACGACGGTGAACCCGAAACCGAAGATTAACCCGAAGCGAAGACCCCGCTTTTATCACGGCATGTTTGAGGGTTTTCCCCTGCGCATTCCTTCCGATGGTCTACCGCCGAAGACTATGGAAAGACGGCTGAGCGACACGGGCAAGCCGTTTTTTTTGCCTAAACCATTATCACACTTCGAGAGGTGTGATATGGTGCTTCCCAACCTCCGAATCGTTATCACACTTCGAGAGGTGTGATACGGTGCTTTCCAACCTCAAAATTACATTGACGGTCTGCCGGATGTTTATCACGATATCGACCCTTTCCCTTTATCCGTAAAACCATAGACACCCGAATACCATGCACATCCTCTTTCTCCAGCTTCCCCGCCTCGACCCCGACATCACCTCGCCCGGCGAGAACCTCATGCCTGCCGCCGCGTGCCTGCGCGCCGCGCTGGAACGCTCGCCCGAAGGTCGGCACTGGGAAATTATTGAGACGCCCGCCTGCCAGAACGACGCGTCCGACCATGTGCTTGCGGACTGTGTCGCCTCGCTGCGTCCGGACGCCCTGTCCGCAACCTGCTACCTCTGGAATATCGAGCGTACGCTGCATCTGCTCAACCTGCTGAAAAAGCGGCTGCCCGCGCTCAACGTCGCGATCGGCGGCCCCGACATCGCGACCGGTCACCCGCTGCTGCCGACACCCGAAGCCCGAAGCAGGAAGCTTGAGACCACGGGCGAGACGCCCGTACCACAGAGAGAGACCACGGGCGAGACGCCCGAGCCACAGAGAGAAGCCACGGACGGGACGCCCGTGCCACGGGGAGAGACCACGGGCGAGACGCCCGTGCCACCTGGACCCCGAACCCTGAGCCTTGGCTCCTGCCCCTCCGACGCCCGGGTCATCGGCGAAGGCGAGACCGTCTTCCCCGCCGTGCTGCGTTTCTTCCGCACCGGCCAAACGCCAAATTTCAAAGGCGTCTCGTGGCGCACAGGCACGGGGGTCTTCACCGAGGGCACGCGCGGTCGCCCGGTCAAGCCGCTCCACGACCTCCTACCCGCGCCGGATCACCCGATCAACCGGCCCGACGCCTTCGGCATGGCCTACCTCGAAACCAACCGCGGCTGCCCGATGCGCTGCGCCTTCTGTTGCTACAACCTGCGCCGAAGCACCACCACCTGCCTCCCGCCAGAAGAAGTCGCCACGCGCATCCGCATCCTGCGTGAACGCGGCGCGAAGGAGATCAGGCTCGTTGATCCCACCTTCAACGCGCACCCTCTTTTCGATGAAATCCTCGCGGTCATGACGCGCGAGAACAGCGACCGCGCCATCGCCTTCTTCGTCGAGATCCGCGCGGACACGCTCACGGACGACCAGGCCCGCCGCCTCGCCGATGCCGGAGTCGCCGAAGCCGAGGTCGGCATCCAGAGCACCGACCCGAAGGTCCTTAAAATCATCCACCGTCCGCTCAACGCCGAACGTGTTTTGCGCGGCATCGAGTCGCTGCTGCGCCACGGCATCAAGCCCACCTTGGATTTCATGTACGCCCTGCCCGCGCAGGACGAGAAAGACATCCAGCGCTCGCTCGACTGGCTCGCACGGTTCGGCGACACCATCCACCCGCAATTTCTGCCCACGCTGCTGCTGCCCGGCACGGAGTTGCGTGACCGTGCCACGGAACTTGGTATCCGCGCTCAGCGCCTGCCACCCTACCGCGTGCAATCGACCGACACGCTTTCATCGCGGCAGCTCGCCAAAATCGAGGCGTGGGCCACCGAACGCCTCGGCGGGTTTGACTCCCCCACGCAACGCTTTGTCGGCGTACGCCTGCCGGACCTCTTCCCGGCGCGCACAAGGATCGACATCGAAGGCGCTCGACGCTCGACACTCGACACTCGACAGGGCTGGAAGAACCGCCAAGCGCTCCTTCTTTCCTGCCCCGACCTCTTCTCACAGCGCGAAGCCCTTACCTCGCTCATCCGCAAGTGCGTCCTCTCGGAACCCCACATCCTCTGGCAGTTCGTGCTAGCGCCGACCCAAGAGGAGCCTCTCGACCTCTTCGATTTCCTGATCGCCGCCTTTGACAAACTTCCCGGCCACTGGCTCGACCGCCTCATCTCGCCGCCCGGTCAAAAACGCCTCTGTGCCCGCCGCCTTTTCGTCAAGCTCCCGCGCGGCAACGCCTTTGACCCCGCTTGGATCGCCGAAGTCGAAGATTTACTCTGCGCCCGCTTTCATTGAGACTACCTCCCGTTTCCCCATCTATGCGGAAAGCGCCCGCCCCACAAATCTCCCTTGCTTTAAGCGGGAAACCTTATTACCTTGTTACCCTTCATTCTGACATGACAACGCCTCCGACAAACAGTGCCGTTCCACCCTCTCCACCCGAAACGGCGTCAACCGACACCGTGAGCGGCACGGTTGAAGCCATCGTCTACCGCAACGACGAGACGGGCTACACGGTCTGCACGGTGAAAACCCAGGGCGGCATCCGCAAGCGAGAGGAGTTTATCACCATCGTCGGTGCTTGCGCCGCGATCTGGGAGGGCGAAGAACTGCACGCCGAAGGCCAGTGGATACGCCACCCTTCTCACGGCCAGCAGTTCCAAGCCAAAAACATCACCTGCATCACCCCGACCTCGACCGAGGGCCTTCGCCGCTACCTCTCCAGCGGCATGATCAAAGGCATCGGCCCCAAATTCGCCCAGCGCATCGTGGACACCTTCGGCGAACAGACCCTGCAGATCATCGACAAGGAGTCGGGCCGCCTGCGCGAGGTGGAGGGCATTGGCGAGGGCCGCCGCAAGATGATCAAGGAGTCGTGGACCGAGCAGAGCGGCGTGCGCGAGATCATGATCTTCCTTCAGTCCCACGGCATCGGCACGGCCAAGGCCTCGCGTATCTTCCGCCAATACGGCACCGACGCCATCGCCATCGTCAAGCGTAACCCCTACCGCCTCTGCGAGGACGTCTGGGGCATCGGCTTCAAAACCGCCGACGGCATCGCCCTCAGCGTGGGCATCCCGCACGACTCCGAAGTCCGCGCCCGCGCCGGACTGATCTACACGCTCCAGACCGAGGCCGATGACGGCGGCCACTGCTTCACTGTGGACGCCGACCTGCTGCTGCACGCCCAAGAACTGCTCGACATCTCCGTCGAGATCCTCGCCGAAGCGCTCGCCAAGGAGTACGAGAAAGGCACGCTGGTCAAGGAGGAGAACCGCGTCTACCTGCACGACCTCTACCGCGCCGAAGCGCGCGCCGCCGACAAGTTGCGCCACCTGCTCGACACGCCCCGCACCTTCGCGCCCATCGACGCCGACAAGGCCATCACCTGGGCCGAAGGCAAGATGGGGCTGCGCCTCGCCCCGCTCCAGCGCGAGGCGCTCGACCACGCCATCCGCTCCAAGGTCTCGATCATCACGGGCGGCCCCGGCGTCGGCAAGACCACGATCATCCGTGCCCTCACCGAAATATTCGGTGCCCGCAAGCTCGACATCCGGCTCGCCGCGCCCACCGGCCGCGCCGCCAAGCGCATGTCCGAAGCAACCGGCCACGAGGCCCAGACCATCCACCGCCTGCTGAAATTCAACCCCAGCCTGGGCTGCTTCGAGTTCAACAGCGAGAATCCGATGACGGGCGACTGCTTCATCCTCGACGAGACCTCCATGATCGACATCCGCCTCATGGACCAGTTCCTTCAAGCTTTGCCCGCCTCCGTGACCCTCATTCTCGTGGGCGACACCGACCAGCTCCCGAGCGTCGGACCCGGCAATGTCCTGCGCGACTTGATCGGCTCAAACGTCATTCCCTTCTGCCGCCTCGACACCATCTTCCGCCAAGACACCACCGGATTGATCGTGCGCAACGCCCACCATGTCAACCACGGCGAAGCGCTTGAAACGCGCGAGGGCGAGAGCGACTTCTACTTTGTGGAGACCGGCGACCCCGAGAAGATCATCGCCCGCACGGTCGAGCTCATGACGCAGCGCATCCCGCACAAGTTCAAGCTCAATCCGCTCACCGACGTGCAAGTGCTGACCCCCATGCGCAAAAACCTGCTGGGTACAGAGAACCTGAACGAGGTCATCCAAGCCGCAATCAACCCCGCCGGGGCCTCGCTGGTGCGCGGCTGCACCCACTACCGCGTGAACGACCGCGTGATGCAGCTCCGCAACAACTACGACAAAGAGGTCTTCAACGGCGACATCGGGTTCATCAAAGAGGTAGACGAGGAAGACCGCGCCCTGATCGTGCTGTTCGACGGGCGCCCCGTGCGTTACGCGCAGAGCGAGCTCGACGAACTCGTGCTCGCCTACGCCTGCTCCATCCACAAATCACAGGGCAGCGAGTACCCCGCTGTGATTGTGCTCATGCACACGCAGCACTACAAGCTCCTCCAGCGCAACCTGCTGTACACCGCCATCACGCGCGGCAAGCGTCTCGTGCTCGTGGTCGGCTCCTCCCGCGCCATCGCCATCGCCATCAAAGCCAACCAAGTCCGCGAGCGCCGCACCACCCTTAAAGAACGCCTCAAGGCTTGAACGTTGAGCGTTGGACGTTCAGCGTTCGCGTCCAAAGAAATGACGGCTCGCGCGTACGTTTACTTTAGTGCCTTACAAACCAACAACAGCAATAAAAAAAGTTGTTTGCGCTCCTCCCGGCAAAGGCGGCGCGCCCAGCGGCGCAGGTTGCACGCTGTCGCGGTGAACAGGGCCTGGAGCCCGGACGCGGCCACGTCCTCGCCGAGCGCGTTCGCCT
>JBBRJN010000236.1:0-5647 GCA_038219365.1 Kiritimatiellia bacterium
GCCCCGCCTGCGGTGCGAAGAAACTCAGCAAGCAACTCTCTGCCTTCGCAAAGCCCGCTCCCATGGACCGGGGAGGATGCGGAAGCTGTCCCAGTGAAGCCGCCTGTCCTGCCGCCGGCACCGCAAAGAGCGGCTGCGGCTGCGCGGGCGCCTGCGGGCACAGTCACGGCTGAAACGAGGCCCAAAAAAAATAAAACCGGGGGGATATGACATCCGCCCCGGTTTTATTTAATGGAAAGGCGCCTATTCCTGTCCGAAGCCCTTGCCTGACAGGTACTCGAGCACCTTGCCGACCGAGGTCAACTTCTCAGCGTCCTCATCCGGGATCTCAGCGCCGAACTCCTCTTCAAACGCCATGATCAGCTCAACGGTGTCCAGCGAATCAGCGCCCAGATCATCGATGAACGATGCCTCCGGCGTGACCTGCTCGGCGTTGACGCCCAACTGCTCAACAATGATCTCTTTGACCCGCTCTTCGAGTTTGCTTGACATGTCTCTCTCCTTGACCTAGTTACCCACTGTAAGGACGCGGCCCGCGCCGCACCTATCACATGACCATGCCGCCATTCACGCTCAGAACCTGACCCGTTACGTATGAGGCTTCGTCAGAAGCCAAAAACGCAACCGCCCGCGCGATATCCTCAGGTTGGCCAAAGCGTCCCTGGGGAATATTCGCCATCATCTGGTCACGAACTTCCTGCGAAAGAGCGTCCGTCATCTTCGACGAAATGAACCCCGGAGCAACCGCATTGACGCGAACGCCACGGGACGCCAACTCCTTGGCCGTGGATTTTGTCAACGCGATTACACCGGCCTTCGAAGCCGCATAGTTGCACTGACCGGCGTTGCCGATCAGGCCGATCACAGACGCGATGTTAACGATCGCACCACTGCGCTGCTTCATCATATGCTTGGCTACGGCGCGCGAGAACAGGAACGTGCCTTTGAGATTCACGCGCAACACCGCATCCCAGTCATCGTCCGACATACGCACCAAGAGCGTGTCTTTGGTGATCCCGGCATTGTTGACCATGATGTCAACCTTGCCGAACACCTTAACCACCTCGGCAATGCATGCGTTGACCGCCTCACCAGCCCCGACGTCCACCGCCATGGGAAGCGCCTTGCGGCCCAACCCCTGGATAGCCGCCGCCGTGTCGGCGAGCCAGTCAGCCTGCAAATCACAAATCGCGACATCGGCGCCTTCGCGCGCCAACTTTTCGGCAATTGTCCGTCCGATGCCACGAGCCGCACCGGTCACAACAGCCACTTTGCCATCAAATGCACCCATGATGTACCCCTTCTTCTTTAAATCAAATGCGTTCGCAAACTCCTACGCCTGCAGGGCTAGGCAACTCTGCTCAAGCGACGGGACGTCCTGTACGTTCACCGTCTTAACGCTCTTGTCGATGCGCTTAACCAGGCCGGAAAGCACCTTGCCCGGGCCGAACTCGACAAACTCGGTCACGCCTGCACCGATCGCACACCTCACGCAGTCGCACCACCTCACCGACTCGGTGACCTGACGCAACATCGCCTCCTTGATCGCTGCCGGATCACTGCTGTGCAACGCGCCGCTCACGTTCGCGAGCACAGGCATCTTCGGCGCTTGGAACGTCACGCTGTCGAGCACCGACGCCAACTTCGCGCGCGCCGAAGCCATCAGCGGCGAATGGAAGGCACCTGCCACGGGAAGCGGAATCGCTTTCACGCCCAACTCGCCCGCGACTTGCACGGCCACGGCAATGCCGTCCTTGCAACCGGAAAGAACCACCTGCGCGTCCGAGTTGATGTTGGCGGCTGTGATGCCCGCCTTTTCACACAGCGTTTGAAGTTGCTCAGCGGTCGCGCCCATGATGCTGACCATGCCGCCCGGCTGCTCTTCGCACGCCTGCTGCATAAACCGTCCGCGCGCCTCAAGGATTTTGAGCGCCGAATCAAAATCCAAAACACCGGCCACATGCAACGCCGTCCATTCGCCAAGGCTCAGCCCCGCCGCCATCTGGAACGTCACCTGCGGACACCGCTTCTGGAACGCGCGGAAAGCCGCCACGCTCACCGTGAAAATCGCCGGCTGGCAAACGTTCGACTTCGTCAGTTCCTCGGCGGGTCCTTCGAAGCAAACCTTCGCGAGATCAAAACCCAACACCGCATTGGCACGCGTGAACAAGGCACCGATCTCAGCATCCTCGGCAAAATCCTTACCCATGCCGGGAACTTGGGCACCTTGTCCTGCGAAAATACAAATCTTATCGCTCATACGCGTCTCATCCTTGTCGTTGTGGTTGCGTCCGCATAACCCAATCGGGCGTTTGAAGTCGCGCAGTTTGACAGTTTATTAAAAAATGTCAAACTCAAACCTTCCCAAAAATGAGAGTACAGAATATCACACGGCGTAAGCCAAAGCGACAGGAAAAGCATACCCTCAAGGCTCACTCCGCTTTGGCGTCCGGCTCCATGGCCGCAATCCTTTTAGTAATCTCTTCTGTCAGGTTGTTGGAGGCTGCCGCCGCTCCGGCGATGATCGCGTGAAAGATGGCGCGGTAAGAAGAAGACCCATGCGAAATGATCACCGCGCCGGGCACGCCGAGCAACGGCGCGCCGCCGTAAATCTCAGGATCCATGCGATGCTTGAGCGTCTGCAACGCGCCTTTGAGCAACAGCGCACCCAGCAGTCGCACCGGATGACGGAAGAACTCCTTTTTCATCCAGTACCCGACCGCGTGCGCCACGCTCTCGGTGGTCTTGAGCACCACGTTGCCCACAAAACCGTCACACACGACCACGTCCGTCTTGCCCAGAAACAAGTCGTGCCCTTCCACGTTGCCGCGGAACTTCACATCCGTCTTCTGAATCAGATGGAAGGCCTTCTTGGTCATCTCGTTGCCCTTACAGTCTTCAGTCCCGATGCTGAGCAATCCGACGACCGGCTCGGTCCGTTTGAGCACCGCGCTGGAATAGGCGCTGCCCATCACTGCGAACTGGGCAAGCCACGTCTCGTCACAGTCGGTGTTCGCTCCCGCGTCCAACAACAAGAGCGGGCGCTTAGGCTGCCGCGTCGGCAACACCGTCGCGATCGCCGGACGAATCACGCCCGGGATACGGCCAAGACCGAACACCGCAGCCGCAGCCACCGCACCGGAATTGCCGGCCGACACCATCGCGTCGACCTCTTTGCTCTTCAGCATATCCATGCAGATATTGATCGAGCAAAGCTTCTTCTTGCGGATCGCCGTCACCGGCGACTCGTCCATGCCGATCGATTCAGGCGCGTGGATAATCTTGAGGCGGCTGAGGTCGGCCTTGGGATACTTCGCCAGCTCGGAACGAATGGCGGTCTCATCCCCGACCATGAAGATGCAGGCGATGTCTTTCAGTTTAATGGAAGCTTCGACAGCACCATGCACGATCTCATACGGCGCATGGTCGCCTCCCATCATGTCAAGGGCAATTCGCATCGTGAAATCCTCGCTCTGTTCAAAAACCCGCAGGCGGACGATCCCTAATGCGTTTCACGCACACAAAAGGTTCCCGCCAACGGCGGAAACCTTTTTAACGCCTTCCATTAACCACCCGTCATCCGGAAGCGGCACGCATCGGACACGCCAGACGTGACGACACGCCTGACTACACGGCGATCGTGAGGACCTGGCGGCCCCTGTACATTCCGCAGGACGGACACACACGGTGTGTCTGCTGCGCTGCGCCACAGCTCGGGCAAGCCTGCACCTGAGCGATTTCCGCCACGATGTGCGCCTTGCGCTGACGGATTCTCATCTTCGACTTTTTCCGTTTAGGTACGGCCATTTTTTTTCACTCCTTACTCTGCACCGCGTCAGCGAGCCAATCGCGACGCTTTCAAATTCACTCCAGCGCATCCAACGCTGACCACCTGGCATCCTTGCCCGTTTTACTGCATGTGCACTTGCCCGTGTTCAGGTTCGCCCCACACGCCATGCACAGCCCGCGGCATGTCTCAAGACAAACCGGATAACCGGGAAGGGCGAGTATGATAGCTTCCCGGATCTCTTCGGTCAAGTCTAGGAAGTCGGTCGCGTCATTTATTTCTGCCGAGCAGACAAACTCAGGATCCACCACATCGGTTTCGAAAACGTCCGCACACCGCGAGCAGACGCAACGCATTCGCTGCCGCACCTCGCCGCGCACCAGCAGTTCTGTCCCGAGAACCTCAACCTTCAGAGCATACACGATCCCGCCGACCGGCGTCAGAAGTTCGCTCTCTCCGAGATCCAACACCTCGGGTCCGGTTTCGCCCCTGTACCATTCGCCACCCTTGGCAAGACGTGCGATATCAACGATCAAACGCGCCTGTGTTTCCAACGCCGCCTCCTGCCCGGACAAATGGCTCCGGCTGACTGCGCACATGCGCATCGATGTATTTCTGAACAGGACGGGGCACAAATGAGCGCGTGTCCCCGCCATACCGCGCGATCTCACGGATCGTGCTGGCCGTCACATAACTGTAGTTCTCGTTCGGCATCATGAACAAGGTCTCGATCTCCGCCGCGAGTTTGCGGTTGGTCAGCGCCATCTGAAACTCGTACTCGAAATCGGAGTACACGCGCAACCCTCGAACCACCACCCCCACCTTGCGGCGGCGGCAGTAGTCCACCAGCAGACAATCGAGCCGATCAATCTCGATATTGGTCATGCCGGCCTCATCGATGCTTTCGCGGATCATGGCCATGCGCGCGTGCAGGTCGAACATGCCCGTCGCTTTCACCGACACGCCCGCCACCACCACGATCACCTTGTCGAACAACGTCGCGCTGCGCTGCAGCAGATCGAAATGCCCCAGCGTCAATGGGTCAAACGTGCCCGGATATACCGCAATTCTTTCCATAGCTTTGTCTTTCGATGCGCTCGAGTGAATCGCTAGAATCGGCCGAATCGAATCACTCGCTTTTTTCGCTTCGCTCGGCATCTGGGTTCTCTTCCAATTTGTACACCGCCAGACGCGTGTGACCGTAGGTGCGGTCGCGCAACAGCGTCCACCCCGCCACCTCCTCGGCCGACCGGGCCTCGGGCATCTCCGCGACAAAAATTCCTCCCGGTCGCAAGACCCGATTCTTCGCCAACAAGCCCATCAGATCGGCAAACCCCTGCTCGCGTCCGGCCGCATAGGGAGGATCGGCGAAAACCACATCGGCCTGCCGCCCGCAGCCGGGCCCTTTAAGCCAGCGCGCCACTTCACAGCAAGCCACTTCGCCTTTGCCGGGAATGAGCGCCGCAATGTTCTCCCTCAGCAAAGCCGCATGGCGGGGCTCTTTCTCCACCCACGTCACGCTGCGGGCCCCGCGGCTGTAGGCCTCAAATCCCACGGCCCCTGACCCTGCGAAAAGGTCAATGAACACCGCATCTGCAATCACGTTCATCAGCATCGAGTACAATGCTTCCCGCACCCGATCCTGCGTTGGCCGCACCGCATCGCCCGGCGGGACCTTCAGCTTCCGTCCGCCCATCTCTCCGCCCGAAATTCGCATAGACGGAATACTATACTTGAAAACGCCTTCCCTGCGCAACACCAACGCTAACCCAACGCTCACGGACGCCCGGCGTGCGTGGCGCTCGCATGGCGTTCGCCGGGCGTCCGGGGACGTACCGCCCGTACCGGCATGGACAGGGT
>JBBRJN010000237.1:0-5612 GCA_038219365.1 Kiritimatiellia bacterium
CTCTGTGTTGAGAACGAACGTGTACGAGTTTTTTTTGGTTTCCATCGGGTCGTTATTACACCACAAGCGGCATGACGCCGCAAGGCGGAATGCGCTCGACAGGCACGGGCGGATTCAACTATTGTACAAACCCATGACTGAAGAGAAGAAAGGGAGCCGTATTCATATGAAAGCACGAATCATTCTATGCCTGTTGGCGGTAGGTGTGGCGACGGGTGTGCGGGCGCAGGCCAAACCGCAGCATTTCCCGGCGGATACGAAATGGATGTTACGTCTGGACCTCAAGGCCTTGAACGAAGCGCCGATGGGTCAGTTCATACGTACGCTGATGGATGAAGAGGCTCACCGCGGCTTGGCGTCACTCAAAGCAATGAGCGGGATCGACTTGACGAACGACGTGGACTCGCTGGTGATGTACGGCAAGGGCGGCGCGCAGGCGGGCGGCGTGATGTATGCGTACGGGCGGTTTGATATCCAGAAACTGACGGCGATCGCGGGCAAAGCCAAAGAGTACCAAAACAAGGCCTTTGGCGAACGCAGCCTGTTAAGCTGGAGCGACAAGGGAAAGCGCACCAACCTCTGCTTTATCGACCCCACACTGGCGGTGTTGTCCCAAGATGAGCAGTACGTGCGGGAAGCGGTTTCCCTGATCGACGGCAAAGAGGCTGGTTCAGGGGCGGCGAACAAGGCGTTCGAAAACGTGCTGGCTCACGGCAAGGGGCGATTCTTTGCGCTTCAAGCCAACAACCTGTCGGCTTTTGCCGGAAAAAACCCGCAGCTTCAGCTCCTCAAACAAGCCGAAGCCGTCATGCTGGAGATCGGGCAGGCTTCCGGCTCGAACGGGCTGGATTGCGCACTGGTGCTGAAAGCGGCAAACCATGAACTGGCACAGCAGATGAGCCAGGCGGCGATGGGCCTGCAGGCGATTTTCCAGCTTCAGGCCGATAAAAATCCGGAAGCGGCCGCACTGGCGCAGAACGTCAAAGTCGGGCTGCAAGATGACTATGTGACGGTCAATCTGAAGATCACTGAAGAGCTGATCAAAAAACAAATGCAGGTGCGCATCGAGCAGCGCAAAGCCGCTCAGGAGGCGCGTCAGGCCGCACGCGCGGCAGCTGCCAACGCGGGGAAAAAACCGGATCGGCCTGCTTTCTGAGTCGAAACCCGACTTCCGGACCGCAAAATTTGTTAAACTTGCATTTTTCGTTTTTTGCGCTTGAATTGGCGCGGAAAAAAGTCGACACTGTTTGCTTTTAATTCGCTCTAGAAAGAGCGTTTTCGTGTCGGATGACGGTGTCCGGCACCCTGTGGGTTTGTCAATTGATACGGCAGCCCAACGCGACGAGACGGCAACAAGGAGTCCAAGACCATGCCCAGAACCATTCCCTTAGATCATGTACGCAACATCGGCATCATGGCACACATTGATGCGGGTAAGACCACATGCAGCGAGCGTATCCTTTTTTATTCCGGCAAAAACTACAAGATCGGTGAGGTTCATGAAGGCGCGGCCACCATGGATTACATGGTGCAGGAGCAGGAGCGCGGCATCACCATTACCTCGGCTGCCACGGCCGTTTCTTGGCGCGACCACCAGATCAGCCTGATCGACACCCCTGGGCACGTGGACTTCACGGCCGAAGTGGAGCGCTCGCTGCGCGTGCTGGACGGCGCGGTCGCGCTTTTTTGCGCGGTGGGCGGCGTGCAACCCCAGACCGAGCAGGTGTGGCGGCAGAGCGAGAAGTATGAAGTGCCCAAGCTCTGCATGGTCAACAAGATGGACCGCGTCGGCGCCAATTTCTTTAATGTGATCAACGAGATCCGCGAGACGCTGGGCGGCAATCCGGTCATGATGGTGTACCCGATGGGCGCGGCCGAAAGTTTTATTGGCGTGGTCGACCTGCTCACCATGAAGGCGCTGACGTTTGACGAAGCTTCCAAAGGCGTCACGGTCACTGAAAGCGAAATCCCTGAAGAGTACCGCGAGGAGTGCGAACGCCTGCACCTCGAAATGATGGAGCGGGCCGCAGAGCAGGATGAAGGGCTGATGACCAAGTACTTCGAGACCGGCTCGCTGACCAATGACGAGATCCAGAGGGGCATCCGCCTCGGGACGATCAACCGTGCCTTGGTGCCCGCCTATTGCGGCACGGCGTTCAAGAACAAGGGCGTGCAGCCGCTGCTCGACGGCGTCATCGACTATCTGCCCTCGCCGCTGGACGTCGGTTCGGTTCACGCCGCTTCCAACCCGGACCTAGTGCGTCGTCCGGACGACAAGGAGCCTTTCTCCGGTTTGGCGTTCAAAATCCTTTCCGATAAACACATGGGCAAGATCACCTTCGTGCGCATCTACTCCGGCACGCTGAAGGTGGGCGACCCGATTTACAACAGCACGATGGATGCGGATGCCCGCATCGGCCGCCTTTTCCGTATGCACGCCAGTCGCCAGGAAGCCCTCGAAGAGGCTTACGCGGGCGACATCATCGCGGTGGTCGGACTCTCGAAGACCCGCACCGGTGACACCATTTGCGACCCCAAGAACCCGATCATTCTCGAGTCGATCGAATTCCCGGCACCCGTGATCTCGATCTCGATCCGCCCGTCCTCGCGCAATGACAATGAGAAGCTCGGCAACGCGCTGCACTCGCTGGCCCAGGAAGACCCCACGTTCATCGTCAAGTTTGACCCCGAGACGAGCGAAACGATTATTTCGGGCATGGGCGAACTTCACCTCGAAATCATCGTGGACCGCCTGCGCCGCGAGCATAATGTGGAATGCGAAGTCGGCAAGCCCGAAGTTGCCTACCGCGAAACGATCCGCCACATGGTGGACGGTGAGTACAAGCACGTCAAGCAGTCCGGCGGCCGCGGCCAGTACGCGCACGTTTGCCTGCGCCTCGAGCCCCAAGAGCCGGGACACGGCTTCGCCTTCGTCAACGAGGTTAAGGGCGGCGCGATCCCGAACGAGTACATCCCGGCGGTCGAGAAGGGCGTCATCAAGGCCATGGAGAGCGGCCCCTGCGGCGGCTTCCCCGTGGTGGACGTCAAGGTCATCGTGCACTATGGCTCCTACCATGAGGTGGACTCGAATGAGTTCGCGTTCATCGAGTGCGCGCGTCAGTGCTTCAAGAACCTCTTCCTCAAGGGCAACCCCCTGTTGCTGGAGCCGATCATGAACGTCGAGGTGGCTGTGCCCGAAGACTACATGGGCACCGCAACCGGCTCGATCTGCTCTCGCCGCGGACGCGTCGAAGGCATGGACGACAAGGCCGGCACCAAGCTGGTCCGCGGGTTCGTGCCGCTGGGCGAGATGTTCGGCTACTCCAGTGCGATCCGTACGGTCACCCAGGGCCGCGGCTCTTACACGATGTCGTTCGAGCGGTACGAAGGCGTTCCCTTCGAACTCGCCGAGGCCATCATCGAAAAGCGCAAAAAGGAAGGTAAAGTGCGGTAAGCACCTGCCGACCAAAAAAAGGCCGCCCAACCGGGCGGCCTTTTTTTATTGCCGCGCCATTCGGGTCTGTGGCAGCCCGGCTCTCTGCGCCTCCGCGCCTCTGCGTTATACACTTTCTTGTCCCTCTGTTTAACTCTGAACGCTCAAGTTGACTCCAGCCGAACCCAGAACCGCTTGCAACGCCTGCTCCAACCCGCCCTTGCCGATCGCCGTCGAAAACAAGAATGGCTTTTAAGGATGCCCCGTTATTGGTTATCGCATCCGGCATTGCATATCTGAGAACAGCGTGTTGACAATAGAGGCGCTATTTGCCTACACTGTAGGCATGAAAAGCAATCAATATACCCTGCGAGACGTGCCTGATGCGGTTGACCACGCGTTGAGATCGCGTGCGACAAATGAAAGGCGGAGCCTCAATTCCGTCGCGTTGCACATGCTGGCCGTTGGCTTGGGGATCGGGGACGAGCCGCCGTGCTCCCGCGACCTTGACGCCCTTGCGGGAACATGGGTCGAAGATCCGGCGTTCGATGCCGCGTTACAGGACATGGACACGGTGGATAAGGATCTCTGGAAATGAGGGTCGTTCTCGATACCAACCGGTATGTCGACTTTTGCCGAAGCGAGCCAGGCGTCTTGGATGTCATACGCCGGGCGGACTCCATCCTGTTGCCGTTTGTCGCCTTGGCCGAACTCCGCTCAGGGTTCCGTTGCGGCACGGTCGGACGACGTAACGAGGCGGTGCTTGTCAGGTTTCTGGCCTCGCCCCGCGTGGTCGTGCTGTATCCCGACGAGCAAACCACACACGCTTATGCGGGATTGTTCGCACAGCTTCGAGTCCAAGGCACGCCCATACCGACCAATGATCTGTGGATCGCCGCGCTGACTGTCCAGCATGGCTTGTTTCTCTGTTCGCGCGACGCACACTTTGACCACCTGCCCCAACTGGCGCGTTGTTGAAAACGGGGATGCGCCTGTCTGGAAGCATTAGGCGGAGGGCTGAGCGAACGAAGCGAGGGGACAGGCTGATATCACACATCGCAAAGTGTGATAAAGCGAACGAAGCGGGGAGAAACCGGGAACCCATGAAATCAGGAAGCCAGTGGTGATTCGACTGTCTCGAAGACTCATCAAAGAACCGTACAACGGGACAGACAATCTACGCGAATCTACGCGGCCTTACGCATCTGCGGTTGCAAAGCCTACGATAAGATCGTATATCGGCCTTGTGCAACGTCACATCATCGAACCAACATTCGCCGCGGGCCGACAAAGCCAGCATAAAATCACGAACTGCGGGCACGGCCCCTACTCCAATTTGACCCAGACGAAGTCGAGTTTCTCGGGAACACGGACCGTGAGCGTGCCATCCGCGACGTTCGCGGTGCCGCGGCCGCCGAGGACGAAGGCACGCCTTGCGTTCGGAACCAGAGAACACGGGCAAGATGCCCGTGCCACATTCGGCGCAAGGGGGACAGGCGAGGATGACTGTCCCACATCCAGCGAAAACTCCGCGCTCGCGTTCAACTCGCGGAAGAGCAGCGCGTAACCGCCCTTGTTGTCCGCCGCGGCCGCCACGAAGCCCGTCCAGGCCACGCCATCCGGAGCGCCCCCCACCGGGATGATCGCGCCGCCGTGCATCCGCGCACGTTCCGCCTTCCACGCCGCCACCAGCGGACGCATCTGAGCCACATAGTCCGGGGGCAAGTTGGAGACCTCGAACCACCCCAGCGGGCTCGCCATCATCGCGATCGCGAAGAGCGTGTCGGCCTTATACAGCGCCGGGGCCAGCGGATCACCCTTGTATTTGTCGGCGTTGCGCGTGTTGTTGAGAACCTCGATACGCAGGCGCAGCGGATCGACCACCTGCGACAACATCCACAGGTTACGCAACGTCTGATGCGGCCAGTAGCGGTGGAAGTCGGTGTAGCGGTTCTCGACAAAGAGCGGCCCAATGTCCGGCAGGCCGAAGTAGCCTGGGCGAATCTCCGCCGTCACGTCGAGGTCGAACGTGATCGCGCCCTTCGAACCCTCCAGCAGGCGGTCAAACATCGCCCGCTGGTTGCGCAGCGAGGCCGCGTTGTGGGTCTTCATGGAGTCGATCTTGAAGTAGCTGATGCCCCTCTCGCGGTGAAACTTCAGCAGGTGGTCGGCATCCTTC
>JBBRJN010000238.1:0-5602 GCA_038219365.1 Kiritimatiellia bacterium
GTCAGCGAGGATGCCGAGGCGGCCCATGCCGGTATCGAGCTTGAAGTGGACGGTCGCGGTTTTCCCCTGCCGCACGGCCGACGCGCTGATGAGCCGGGCCGTAGCGAGGTCGGTGACCGGCAGGATGACGCCCGCGGCGACCATGGGGTCGACCTCCTCCGGCAGGATGCTGCTGAGGATCTGGACGGGCTTTCCGAGCGGCAGGAGCTGGAGCGCCTCAGAGGGCTCAGCCACGCCGAACCCGGAAGCACCGGCCTTGGCGAGGGTCTCGGCAATGGGCACGACGCCGAGCCCGTAGGCGTTGGCTTTGAGCACAGTGAGAACACTCGCGGGCGCGACGGCGTCGGCGATCTTGCGGTAGTTTCGGGTCAACGTGTCGAGGCTGATCTCCAGCCAGACTCTGCGCGGTATATTTTTCATTTTTAGCTACCAAGGTAAATTAGCAAACCCTCTCCGTCTGTTCAAGTTGGAACTGGACGAGGGGGTGCTTGTAAAAACCGCGATTTTTCCCCTTGAAAGAAACCGAAAAGACACTACACTGATTTTTATTGAATCGGGGAATTTGTTCATCTTCGAGCATCCTGATTTACGGGGAGAACGCATGAGCATGACACGCACCCTTTCGTTTATGTCAGCAGCCCTGCTGGCCACGGCCGCCATCGCCCAAGACGCCCGTAAGGTTTCTGACGCCTGGACGCTGGACGCGATTTCCTATAACGCCAAGCTCACCGCTGACTGGATGACGGCCAATCCGAAAAAGCACAATCAGCTTGACTGGACCTACGGCGCTTTTTATGCCGGCGTCACAGCCCTCGGGCTGTCAGACCCGACACTCCCTTACCTCGACCAAATCCGAACCCTTGGCAAAACGAACGGCTGGGGCCATCTTCCGCGTACCTATCATGCCGATGACCACTGCATCGGCCAGAGTTGGCTCGAACTTGCCGCATTCGACAACAATCCCGTCTGCGCCGAGAGCCTGCGCCAGAATTACGACGCCATTCTCGCCACCCCGCACACCGGCTCGCTCGACTTCAAGACGAAGGACAACCAGAAACGCTGGAGCTGGTGCGACGCGCTCTTCATGTCTCCCACCGTGCTCATCAAGATGTACGGTTTCACCGGCGATACCAAGTACCTGACCTTTATGGACCAGGAGTACAAGGCCACGACCGACTTCCTCTACAGCAAGGAAGACCACTTCTTTTTCCGCGACTCGCGCTACTTCGATAAGCAGGCCAAGAACGGCAAGCATGTCTATTGGTGCCGCGGCAACGGCTGGGTGTTCGGCTCGTTGCCCATCATCCTGCGCGACCTGCCCGCCGACTGGCCCACGCGCGGCTTCTACTTGAACCTTTACAAGGAAATGGCGGCGGCTCTCAAAAAGGCCCAGCACGCTGACGGCGCCTGGCGTCCGAGCCTGTGCGACCCGGAAGACCCGAACATGCAGGAGATGAGCGGGACCTCGTTCTTCACCTTCGGGCTCCTGTGGGGCATCAACAACGGCGTGCTCGACCGCGCCGAGTACCTGCCCTGCGTGCAAAAGTCGTGGAAGGCCATCTGTGCGAACATCAACGAGGCCGGACGTCTCGGCTGGGTGCAGCCGATCGGCGACCGCCCGGTTGCCTCCTACACGGCCGACGATTACGAGGTCTATGCGGTTGGTGCCTTTCTCTGCGCCGCCGTCGAGCTGCGCAAGCTCGTGGTCGCCGACACAAACCCGGCCCGCAAGACCGTCGACGTCGTTAACCCCTCCCGCGTCTACCGCAGCGCCGAAACGGTCTCGCTCGACTGGCCCAAGCTCGGCCTCAAGCCAGAAAACCTGCGTGTCTTCGACGTGCGCAACGGGGCCGTGCTGCCCTTTCAGCTCTACGATGCAAACGGCGACGGCACGCCTGACGAGCTGCTCTTCAAGACTTACACGCTCGCGCGGCAGAGCCGCTCCTTCTGGGTTTTCAACAGCGAAACCGTTCCTGCCGCGCCGACCGCCACGCTCTGCTTCAGCCGCTATGCGCCCGAGCGCTTGGACGACTACCTGTGGGAGAATGACCGCACCGCCTGCCGCATCTACGGGCCCGTCATCATGAAGCCCGCGCCCGCCGGACAGGCTCTCATTTCCAGCGGCGTGGACATCTGGAACAAGAGCGTCCGCTATCCCATCATCGACAAGTGGCTCAAGCGCAAAAACTATCATCACGATGAGGGCGAAGGCATGGACAACTACAAGGTCGGCCCCAGCCGCGGCTGCGGTGGCTTCGCGGTCGTCAGCGGCGACGCCTGCTACGTCAGTCAGAACTGGGCGACACAGAAGCACCTTGCCAGCGGCCCCGTCCGCACGGCTTTCGAAGTCACCTACGCGCCGTGGGCCTGCGGTGCTGGCGTGACGGTCGCGGAGACGCGTCGCATGAGCCTGGATGCAGGCTCGCACTTCACGCGCTTTGAGAGCCGCTTCACGGTCACAGGTGCCGACAGCGTCCAAGGCGGCCCCGGGCTCGACACGAACAAAGAGCGTCAACACAACGGCGAACTGACCGCTAAGCCCGAGCAGGGCTGGGTCGCCAACTTCGAGGCCGAACAACCCAAAATGGGCTCCATCGCCACGGCCATCGTCCTACCGCAGGGCGGAATCCTCTCCACCGACAAGCTCGACAACGTCTATCTGCTTGCCAAGGTCACGGCTGACAAACCCTTCGTCTGGTACGCGGGCGCGGGGTGGAGCGGCGCAGGCGATTTTGTGAACGCCGAATTCTGGAGCGCCCACGTATCAGACTTCGCATCCGCACTCCGCACCCCTCTGGCCGTCACGGTCAAGTGAGAGAGGACGCATGACGCAGGACGCATGGCCAACTCCTAACTCCTAACTCCTAACTTCCAACTCCCTAAAGGCCCCCTATGATTCTCGATCAGTTCAAACTCGATGGAAAAGTCGCTGTCGTCACGGGTGGCGCACGCGGCATCGGTCAAGCCTATGCCCTCGGTCTTGCCGAAGCGGGCGCGGATATCGCGCTGGTCGATGTCATCCCCATGGAGGAGACCGCCGCGCAAGTTAAAGCCTTGGGACGCAAGGTAGCGACCTTCACCGCTGACCTCAGCAAGGGCGATGAGATCGCGCCCGGCCTGATCGCGGAGGTCGTCGCGCAACTCGGCGGCGTCGACATCCTCGTCAACAACGCGGGCATCATCCGCCGCGAGCCGTTTACCGAGCACAGCGCAAAAAACTGGAACGACGTGCTCGGCATCAACCTGAGCACGCCCTTTTTCCTCAGCCAGGCCGCGGCCAAGCAGATGATCGCCCAAGGCCGAGGCGGCAAGATCATCAACATCGCCTCGATGCTCTCCTTCCAGGGCGGCATCCTCGTGCCCGGCTATGCGGCCTCCAAAGGCGGAATCAAGAGCCTGACCATGCTGATGGCCAACGAACTTGCCAAACACGGCATCTGCGTCAACGCCATCGCGCCCGGCTACATCGCCACGGACAACACCGCGCCGATCCGTGCCGACCCCGTGCGCAACCAGACGATCCTCGACCGCATTCCGGCCGGACGCTGGGGACAGACCGATGATCTCAAAGGCATCTGCGTCTTCCTCGCCTCGGCGGCCTCCGACTATATGAACGGCTTCACCGTGGCCGTAGACGGCGGCTGGCTCGCCCGCTAAAGGGTGGCCCGTGACCGCCGGGGAAGACAAGGGATGGCTCCCCGAGCCGTCCGCCGGCCCCGCACACTCTTTCTAAGCGTTTCAGCAGAGTGAAGATTTGGGGTTGTGGGCATCGCCCACGTTAAACCCTTCACAATCTTTATCCGTTCCTCAGCGGGTGCGCCCGCTCAGCGGTAGAGCGGCGAGCGGGGGCGTCCGGTGAGGACGTTGTAGTGGCGCATCGCCATCTTCCACCAGTCGGGCAACTGGCGGTCCGGCGTCTTCCAGAGCCGGTCATGAATCTCGGTCATCGTGTCCGCGTTGCGCAGCAGGGCGAGCAACTCGCGGCGGTTGAGCGAGGAAGGCCCCTGCGTCAGCAGCCGCTCCGCGATTTTCTGGAAGTAAGCGGCGCTCGGGTAGCTCAGCTTACGTTTTACACGCAACAGCGAGACGTGCGCAGCGTTGATGTAAGGGTCGAGCACCACCTGCGCCACGCCGTAATATTTTCGCAGCCACTCGGGCGGCGGCAGCTGGTTTCGGCAGACCTCCAGGTTCTTCTCCATGTGCGAAACCATGAGCGGCGGCTGCGTCTCGGGCGGTGACCGGAAAAGGCCCATGCGGTTCAGCAGCCGTCCGAAGGGTTCGTGCCCCAGAAGAGCGGAGATCGGGATAGAGAAGACCAGTCCCAGTGTCACCGGCAGCATCCACCAGAAGAACGCTGGGTGGATGCGGTAGGCCACTTCAGCCGCAACCAAGCCGAGCGCCGTATGCCACGCGTGCGCACGCAGAATGCCCGGCCAGTCGAGCCCCTCCGCATCGCGCCGTTGCGAGCCCCATGTGATCTCGCGGCCCAGCAACACGAAGATCACGGAAAGGGAGGTGAAGAGCATCAGGATCGGGGCCATCAGCGCGGAGACGAGATGTTCGATGACAAAGCTGGACACCGTTCGCAGCGCTCCGCCGAAAGCGCGGCGCTGCTCTCGCTTGATCAGCACCAGCACGGTCGCCAGAACCTTGGGCAGGGTCAGCATCGCCAGCGTCGCCAGAAACAGAAGTAAGGCGAGGCGCCCGCCGCCGATGTCGAGGTAAGAGGAGATGCCGATATCCGCGTCAAACGTCGTGCCCGGCGAGAGCATTTCGCGGCGGAACTGAATCATGCCCAAGGCCATGAAGGCCAGCCAGAGCGGCGAGCAGAGGTAGGAGAGAATGCCCAGCGACAGGTGTAGCCGGTTGATCGGGAGCAGCCCCTGCGCCATCAGCAGCCAACTGTGCTGGAAGTTGCCGCGGCACCAGCGGCGGTCGCGCTTGGCGCAGTCGATCATCGTGGGCGGCACGTTCTCGAACGAGCCGCCGAGCGTATAGGCCAGCCAGACCTGATAGTTTGCCCTGCGCATCAGCGCGGCCTCCACATAGTCGTGGCTCATGAAGCGGGAGTGCTTGGAGCCTGGCATGGCCGGCAGCGCGCAGTGCTCGATGAAGGGGGCGGTCCGGATGATCGCATTGTGGCCCCAGAAGTTGCCGTTATTGGACTGCCAGTAGTTGAGGCCGGCCTGGAAGATCGGCCCGTAGCAGTGCCCGGCAAACTGCAACATGCGAGCCATCGGCGTCTGCGCCTGAATCGGCTGCGGCGCGGTCTGAAGGATGCCGGTTTGCGGATTGGCCTCCATCAGCTGAACCATGCGGGCCAAGGTCCTGGGCTCCATCAAGCTGTCCGCGTCGAGCACGACCATGTAGCGGTAACGCTTGCCCCAGCGGCGGCAGAAGTCGCTGATATTGCCGCTCTTGCGGTTGAGAGGAATGTGGCGTTTGCGATAAAAAATACGCCCGAAACCAGCCAGCTGCTTGCAGAGGTCGATCCAGCCGACCTCCTCTTCGATCCACTTGTTCGGATCCGTCGAGTCACTGAGGATAAAGAAGTCAAAACGGCTCAGCGTGCCTGCGCCGGCCAACGCCAGGTACATCGCAC
>JBBRJN010000239.1:0-5600 GCA_038219365.1 Kiritimatiellia bacterium
CCACTTTTGCCGGAGAGGTGGCAGAGCCTGGTTGAATGCACATGACTCGAAATCATGCGTGCCGCAAGGTACCGGGGGTTCGAATCCCTCCCTCTCCGCCACTTCCTCCCCGCTCACGCCCTCCATGCGCATAAAGCACATCATCTGGGACTGGAACGGCACCCTGCTCGACGACACCCAGGCGGGCGTCAACGCGATCAACGCGATGCTCGCGACGCGCGGCCTGCCGCAAATCGACATCCCCTCCTATCGAGAAGTCTTCGGTTTCCCGGTCATCAATTTCTACCGCACCCTCGGCTTCCGTCTCGAGCAGGAGAACTGGGATGCCATGGCACGCGAGTTTCACGACCTGTTTCTGGCCGACACCTCGATCCGCCTGCACACCGGCGCCCTGCATGCCCTACGCCGCCTCCAGCAGGCGGGCCTCGGGCAATCCGTCCTCTCGGCATCTGAACAGTCCATCCTCAGCGCCATGCTGGACACGTTTGGGATCGCACCCTTTTTCGACGGCATCTTCGGCGTCGACAACCTCTACGGCCACTCGAAACTGGAACTTGGACGCGCCTTGCTGAAGCGCCTCGGCCTGCCGCCGGACGCCGTCCTGATGATCGGCGACTCGCTGCATGACCAAGAAGTGGCCACGGCGCTCGGCACCCGCTGCCTGCTGGTCGCCCAAGGGCACCAGTCCCACGCGCGCCTCGCGCAGAGCGGAGCCCCTGTGCTCGGCAGCCTCGCCGATGTTCCGGCGTGGCTGCAAGCGACGCAACGGTAGGGACTCCACCCCGCCCGGCGCGCGCGAGGTCGAACGGCAGACGCCCATACCGGTTTCGGAGAAACGCGCCTTATGCTGCAAGGCCCTGCGGACGTTTCGGGGAAACGTCCCAACCGGACGCGTCCCTGCGGTGTCCAGTATGCGCACTTTTCATTCGCTGGCGTCGTGTTCCCAGCGTGTGTGGCCGCGTCCGGATGGCTCCCCGCGCCGTCCGCCGGACCCGTACACTCTTTCTAAGCGCTCAACGCTCAACTTGCAAGGTGGGGAATTTTCGCATTGCACGACGAATCTGTAGGCCTCTTCGAAATCCGCCCGGCCGCTGTGAGAAGGTCTGCTTATGCTTACTTCTGCAGCTTTTCAATGGCGGCAGGAACCGCAGGTGCCTTCGCCGTCTGCTGGCCCATCTTGCCGCTGTAGCCGGCGATCACCGCCGAGCCGAGCAGAATCACCAAGCCGGCGGACAGCAACCCGCGCGTCTTGGCGCTCGTGCCCTTCCACTCGCCCAGGATCAGGCCCAGCACGCCGCTGAACATGATCGAACTGGCCATCAGGACCGCCCACCCCACATAACTTTGGTCGCCCATCCGCGGCTCGCCCGTTTTGAAAGCCACAAATTGGCAGACCCACAGCACGCCCGCACACATCGCCCAAAACACGTTCGCCACAATCGGCGCACTCGTTTTCGTGTAATCGCCGAGAGTCTTGTTCTTGAGGTTCAGGAAGAGGCACCACAGGGCGTTAACGGTAAACCCGCCCAGAAGGCACATCACGAGCACAGGCATGCCTTTCCAAGCGATCGCCGTGCCGCCTTGCAGCGCCAATGCTTCCATCTCTTTGCCGCCTTGCAAGCCAAACCCTAAGCCTGCGCTTGCGAATCCCGAAAAGATCGCCACCAAAATGCCCTTCTTGAAATTGTACTCCTCGACGGCCTTGCGTTTGACCTCCTCCGGCAGTTCGCCCTCTTTCGAGACGCCGGCCAAGCCGACCAGAACAATACCGACGATCGAGACCACGACGCCGAGCAACGAGGTGATGCCCGCGCCCGGCTGTAACAATTCACCGAACTTGCCGGTGATGATCTTCGGAATCAGAGTTCCCGCCGCAGAGCAGATGCCGCACCCGATCGCCAAACCGAGCCCCACACCCAGATAACGGATCATCAATCCCCACGTCAGACCTCCAAAACCCCACGCAGCACCGCACAGATAGCAATACCAGACCTCTTTCGACGGTGCCTGTCGAAGCACGTCCAACACATTCGAACACTTCGCAAAAGCCAACGCCCACGGCGCAAGCACCAGCGCAAACAGCGCATAGAACATCCAATAGCTTTCCCATGCCCAGTTTTTTTCGCGCTTGAGCGGCAGGTAGAACACCGCGCCCGCCAGACCGCCGAGAACAAAGATAAGGATGCCAAGCCCTGGATTAACAATCGAATCGTTCATGTGTGAAACCTCATGCCTTTCAGGCGCACAACCGCGTGCGTCCTAAGTAAGTTTAGAAATTGATGATACGGAGTCTCAGGACAAAAGGGAAGACGAAAAATAACCGTGTTCATCGTGCGTCAAGGAGTCCTGCCCGTTACCGAACCTGCCGCAGCCACTGCTGGTCGATCTGCTCGTAGAACTGCGGGGAAACCCGGTGCGGCATGCCGAGACCATGGTAGATTGCCTTGTCCTTGACCCGCAGTGCGTTATAGCCCGAATAGACAGCGGCAGGCGGGCAAGTCTCGTCGATGAAGCCGACCGAAATCCGCACGGGGCAGGTGATGCGCGCCGCGAAATGAGCGCCGTCGAAATACGGGGCGGTCTTCGCCGCCGCCTCTTTCTGGTCGGCCTTGACCGCCTCGATCAACTTGGGCCAGCCGGAATCGCGGCCTTGCGTGTAGCCCAGCAGATCCGTCAGCGCGGGCACGTGGATCGCACCCTTGGTGAAATTCGTATTGAGTCCGCACAGGTAAAAGCCGAAACCGCCGCCTTGACTCGCGCCGCCATAGGTAAAGCGCGTCTTATCCACGTCCGGACGCGCCGCCAGCCAGTTGACCGCGCGGTTGATGCCGAGAATCACACGGTAGTAGAAGAAGGTTTCACGGCTCGCCGCGCCGGACTGGCAGTAGCGCGCGACACCGAACTCCGCTCCCAGGCGCTTGTCCTGTTCCTCGTATTTTTTCTTTTGCGCATCGGCGTCCGGCCCAGGCTCATAGCCATGGACGTTCATGACCAAAAAGATGATGCCCTTCTCAGCCAATCCCGTACTGGGGCCTGCCACACCAGGCCCCGCACCCGGCACATTGACCTCGACCTGGAAGGGCTCCGTGCCTTTTTTCGGCACGCTCAGAAAACCGTACACGCGCTGGTGGTCGAAGGTCGCGAAGCTGACTTTGAAACAGTCTACCCGCTCGTTGCTCTGGGCCGCCATACGTTCCACGCGCGGGTCGAGCGGCACCTCAGCATCGAGTTTCTTGACCGCCGCATCCCAGAACGCATCAAAGTCGGCGGGACGCTCCGAGCCCGCCTTGATTTTCTCGGGCTCGTACGCAGCGCCGTAAAGACCCTTGTACTCCTTATCGAGCCTGACTGTCGCCGTGCACTTCAGGAAACCGGGCCGCCGCAAGGTGCCGGAGCATGACGCTGGGTTGGCCGCCGCCAAGTTGAGAATGGCCGTGTCCACCTGCTGCGTACCGAAATTGGTGAGCGTCACCCGAAGCAGCCCCTCTTTGACAGGCTTTTTATCCGCGCCCAGCACCCAGATTGCAAAGGTCGCCGGTTCGCCGCAGGCGTACACCGCATTCGTGTGATCCGTAGTGATCTCTACCGACTGCGCCAACGCCAGCAGCGGCAGCAGAGCCAACATCCCGCTCATCATCTTTTTCATTGTCTTTTCCTCGTCAACTCCCGCGTGCCTGGGCGACGCGCCCCTGCCCCTGCTTTTGCCTCACGCATTCTGCGCCAGCGCCGCGCCGATCTTGCAGGAGGCGGTGAATTGGTCGTCGGGCGTGCGCAGCAAAGCCACCTCTTCCCGCTGCGCGGCTGCGAGCATATCGGCTGGAATCTCGCGGCTGTGCACCACAAGAACAGCGACCGCTCCGACCAGCGTGCCAACGGCCACGGTGTTCAAATGATTCTGTACGGTGATCAGGATGGACGACTCTGGACAGTGCGCCATCACATCGCTCAAAAGGTCCGAGGTATAAGCGGCTGTGGCGGTCACCTGGGCATCGGGCATATACACACTCTCCAGCCCACAGGCCTCGATCAGTTTCTGTAACGTCATTGCTCCCCCTGACGGCGGCGCGGAACGCTCGCCCATCCTGCTCGGCTCGATCCCCGACGCCGCTATGTCGCGTCCGGCGTGCCGACGTAAATCACCGACTTGACGATGGTGCCGGAACCTTTTTTTGAAGTGATCTCGAACTCGTCCGAGACGCGCTTCACGTTCACGAGTCCCATGCCGGCACCGAACCCGAGCGACCGGACCCACTCGTTGGCGGTCGAGGTCCCGTCGCGGCACGCCCACTCCACATCCTCGATGCCCGGCCCGGCATCACGCGCGATGATCTCGGCCCGGCCGTTGGAAACTTGCCACGAGAGCACGCCGCCGTCGGAGTGAACGCAAAGGTTGATTTCCATCTCGTAGGCGGCAACAGCAATTCGGCGGATGATCTTGGGAGGGAACTGCTTCTCCTGTAATAATTTCTTCATCTGGTTCGAAGCCTTGCCGGCATTCTCGAAATCGTACTTGCAGATGGGAAATTCTCGCAGCATGTAGATGCTGAAGGCGCCATCGAGGCCGGGTGTATGACCCGAAGCGATTTCAAGCCGGTTCAGCTCGTTCGTGAGTTCCACGAGCAAGGCCCGGTTGATGTCACGCTGGCAGATGATGCCGACGAGGCGCCTGTCGCGGTTGAGCACGGGGAAACGGCCGTAGTGATAGCGGTCAAAATAGCGCAAGGCAAACGAGAGCGGCATGTCGTCCTCGAGCACCACCAGCTTGGTGGTCATGTGGCGGCTGCATGCATCGTTGATATACCCGCCGCCAAGGGCGCGGATGATATCGTCGACGCTGACCAGCCCGAAGAAGCGCCCGTTCTCCTCCACGGGCACGCCGCTGATCTTCTTCTGACGCATCAGCTCCTGCACCTCATGCAAGGTGGCCGTGCGCGGCACGGTGAACAGCTTAGACGTCATCACATCGCGCAATTTCAAGCGCTGAATGAGCTCAAGCAGGACCAGCGGCTCGTTCACAACCACAGGATCGGACTCGCTCACAGCCGTGGGGTCGGGCTCGCATTTTGCCACAGGCACGTCCTGGCTCTGGACAGGCTCGCTCATGTCTTCTTTAGGGCTTCATACACGGCGACACAGGCGTCGTATTTTGAAAGTCGACAGGTGGCAAGCGTCATGCGCAAGTCGTTAGCGACATTCACCATGGAGGAGGGCAGCGGCTTGCCGTTGACGACGATCACGCCCGCCGCACCGACAATCTGCGCCGTGCGCAACACCTGATCGCTCGCCAACGAGGTCAAGAGCAACATGTCGTCCTCGTCAACCAGCAACACATCACTCATCAGATCGGACGCAGCCACATGGCGGATAGGTTTGTGAATACACTCGCCCTTGACGAGCAGTTCCGCCTCCAAAATCTCAATCATCTCGGTCATTGTCATAAAAAACGCCTTGCTTGCCACACTCGGGAACGCACCCCCCCGCTGCTTTTTTAAGCTTTTTTAAATGAGTTTTTTATTATATACCAGCGGAGGGGTTTGAACAATACGAAAAAATTGATAAATTTTACGCGTTGAAATTTGCAGCCAAACGCCGTTTTTCGA
>JBBRJN010000240.1:0-5579 GCA_038219365.1 Kiritimatiellia bacterium
GGGCAGCAGGCGTAGCACGTAGCTGAAGGAGGCGGGCGCGGACCAGACGATGTACTCGTCGCCGGGGCGAGGTCCGCAGCCGTTGGAGCCGACGCCTGTCGTGCGTGCGGCGACCACGAAGACGCTCGCGGTGCTCGGCGGCAGGTCGACCGTATACTCGACTGGGTCCATCTGCTCGTCGGTGTAGGGCAGCACGTCGGCCTGCAAGAGACTGCCGGCTTCGGCCTGCGCCATCAGGGACGGAAGCCCCTTGCCGCCGACCGCTGCCCAGCGCACGTCCTCGTGGTTGCCGTTCTCCATCGGCTTGGCATACGGCGTCATGTTGCCGCGCACGGTGCTGGCGTAGAGCCCCACATCGAAGCCGCGCTTGCGGTCGGCGTAGTTCTCCATCGGGCCGCGTCCGAGGTAGACGAACTGGTCGAGTTTGGGATCGAGCAACATGCGCACGCCGAGGCGCGCGAATGGAATCTTCTTGCCCTGCGGATTGACGCTGTTATCCACTGCGACCGAGCCATCGCCGAAGACCGTATAGGCGGCGGTGTGGCTGATCCGGTAGGAGCCGGAGCCCTGGAGTTCAACCGTCGCGAAAACACGCACCTCGGCGGGGCCGGCTTGCTGCGCGGTGAGGCTCACGACTTTCCACTGCGGATCGATCAGCCCGAAGCGCTTCCAATCGTTAAACGCCCACATGTCGTCGGTCTTGTGCGCCGCGCGCCAGAGGTGCAGGCGCGGGCCGCCATTGGCGACCAACAGGCTCTTGCCGTCGCGCTCAAGGGCGCTGATGAAGCCGGTGGCCTTATCGAACGCGACCAAGAACCCGTCGCCAGCCACGACCACGCGGGCCACGTCTTGCTTCAACGTCACCGGTTTCATTGCGGCGATGTCGGCGACCGGCGCGGGCGCGGCGACGGGCAGCTTGAACTGCTGCCAGGCAACCTCGTGACCGGCCTTGGCCCACGAGGCGTCTTCGGCGAGCTTGAACGCGACGCGCAGGAAGTACTCCACGCCCGGCTTGGCCTGAATTTTGGGCAGTGGCAGCGCAATGGACTGTTCCGCGCCGGGTGCGAGGCTGAGCTTGGTCAGCTTGCCGTGTGCGACTTCCTGACCGTCAGCGGAGACGCTCCACACGCCGTCGAAGCCGTCAAGCGTGAGGAACGCGTACTTGTTGCGGATCTTCACCTTGCCGGCGGCAAGATCGTCCTCGGCGATGCCAATCCACTGGTAGGCCTTCTTCATCTCTGGATAGTGCGGCTTGGGTGAACGGTCGGCGAAGACCACGCCCTTGTGGATGAAGTAGTGGTCGTTCGGGACTTCGCCGAAACCGCCGCCATAAGCGAGGTATACATGTTTCGGATCGCGCCGGTTCCACAGGCCCTGGTCCTGCCACTCCCAGATCGCGCCGCCCATCAGCGAGGGATACGTGTCGAACACGTCGTTGTACTCGCCGATCGAGCCCATTGAGTTGTTCATGGCGTGGGCGTACTCGCACATGTAGAACGGCTTGGTCAGCTTGGGGTCCTGCGCGATGCGCTCGACCTGTGTCCAGTGGGTGTACATCTGGCTGTCGACATCGGCGGGGTTGCCGTCGCCCGTGCCGAAGCGCTCATAGTGTACGGGGCGTGTGGTGTCCAGCGCCTTCACGGCCTTGAGCGCCGCGAGGAAGTTCGGCCCCGAGCCAGCCTCGTTGCCGAGCGACCACATCACGACCGAGGCATGGTTCTTGAAGTTCTCGACGTTCGCCACGTTGCGGTCCACATGCGCGGCCTCGGCCTCTTTGACGTTCGAGAGCGACTCGGGGCCGTAGCCGTAGCCGTGCGTCTCGAGGTTTGCCTCGGCCGTCAGGTAGAGGCCGTACTGGTCGCAGAGTTCGTACCAGAGCGGATCGTCGGAATAGTGGCAGGTGCGGACATGGTTGCAGTTGCCCTGCTTGAGCACCTCAATGTCGCGGATCATGCTGGCCCGGTCGATCGTATGCCCCGTGTCGGCCTCCATCTCGTGGCGGTTCGCGCCCTTGAGCTTCACCGGCACGCCGTTGATCTGGTAGACGCGGCCCTTGATTTCGACCTTGCGGAAACCGGTGCGCGTTGAAAGGATTTCAGAGCCGTTGAGCGTCAGAACGGTCGTATAGAGGTTCGGCGTCTCAGCGGTCCACTTCAGGGGATTGGCCATGGCCAACTTCAGCGCAACCGGAGCCTCAGCCCCGGACGCCAGGGCCGGCACAACGCCGTTGGCCTGCGCCACGACCTTGCCCTCTGCGTCGTAGACGGCCACGCTCAGCGTGCCGACCGCAGCGGCCTGCGCACCGAAGTTCTTCACCTTCGCGGTGACCGAGAGTGTCGCGTCTTTGTACTGCGCGTCGAGGTCCGGCAGCGCGAAGAAATCGCGGATGTGGACCTGCGGGGCGGTCCAGAGATAGCAGTCGCGAAAGATGCCGGAGAGGCGGAACATGTCCTGGTCTTCAAACCACGTGCCGGAGCTGAAGCGGTAGACCTCGACGGCCACCACATTCTTGCCGGGCTTGACAAACGGCGTCACATCGAACTCCGCTGTGTTGCGGCTGTTGACACTGTAGCCGACCTTTTCGCCGTTGATCCAGACGAAGAAGGCACTGTCCACGCCGCTGAATGCGAGGAACACGCGGCGACCCGCCCAGTCCGCCGGCAACTCGAAATCGCGGCGGTAGCTGCCCACGGGATTGCGTTCGACAAAGGCGGTCCAGTCCTGCGGAGGATCGGTCATGACACGCGGGAAATCCTTTTTGATGATATAGCCCATGTTCTTGTAGTAGGGCGTGCCGTAGCCAAGGACCTGCCAGCACGAAGGCACGGGAATATCCTTCCAGCCGCTGACATCGAACGACGGCTTGTAGAAATCCAGAGGACGCTCATCGGGATGCTTGACCCAGTTGAACTTCCAGAGGCCGTTAAGGACGCGGCAGTTGGGCGACTCCAGCCGCTGGCCCGCCAACGCCTGCTTCAGCGTCGCATAAGGCATCAGCGTCACGTGATAGGGTTGCTTATTGATGCCGAGGCATTCCGGGTTTTCGATTTCCGGCGGCATCGCCGCGCTCAGGCTGAGGATTCCGAACAATGCGAGAGCGTTTAACAGAGACTTTTTCATTACCGTTTTTTCCGTAAACTGATTTCCGTTGATTAAACCGCAGGTTCCCAACCGGCCTCGTAGTCGCGCGTCCACGTCCTTATCCTCGAGGACACGGCGGAAGTCGGTCTCGGCCTTCGGCGCAAACCCCTGCTTCTTCTCCGCGAGAGCGATCTTGTTGCCGGGCCTCTGGGCCGCCCGCAGCGAACTGCTGGACAGGAAACTCACGGCCGCTCCCGCGGTCAGGCTTGAAGCGACGAAGTTGCGGCGTGACATCTGCTTATTCATGCGGCGTGTCCCCTTGTTCGTGAGCGATTAAAGCGCTCGTACACCGAGCGTGCCCGAAAGGCCCTGCTTGATTGGATGATCTCCGGAGTGGGAGAACGTATCCGGAACGTATCGTCCAACACATCGTTCGAAAGCTTACGCTATTTTTTATAAGACGTCATCGCCATCTTGAAACTATTTGGGACGCCATACACGCGGCCGAGGCTTTGCTGGTCGATTCGGTATACTACCACGCCCCATAGGTCTGGCTGGCCTGTTCCAGATCCCAAAGGCCTGGCTCACGGGTGAACGCACGGTGCCCGCGCCGCTTCTCTTGAGTCGGCCTGCAGCCACGTCTGGCGCACGAAGGGAACGCCTTTGTGCGCGACATCCAGCGCGTCGTCGAACAGGTCGCGCCAGATCTTCGTCGCAGCCGCCAGACCCGGCAATGCGCGGCCAAAGGCCTCGATCACCAGCCAGCCGTCGTAGCCGATCGCCTGCAACGCCCGGAACGACCCCAGCCAGTCCACATGGTCCTGGCCGGGTATCCCACGGTCGTTTGCGCTGCAGTGAAAATGCTTGATGACCCGCCCATGCCGTCGAATCACGCCGACCGGGTCCTTCTCCTCGATGTTCGCATGGAACGTGTCAAAGAGAATGCCCACGTTTGGATGTCCCACCCGGTCTGTCAGGGCCGCGCCGTCCGCCAGCGTGTTGAGCATGTAGCACTCGAACCGGTTCAGCGGCTCCATAGCAAGAGTGACGCCCGCTTGCTTGGCTTCATCCGCCACGCCCCGCAGAACATCGGCGACCCGCTCCAGCTCGGTCTCAGTCGGGCCATTTCCCGAGAACACCCCGATGGTCTGATACATCGGCCCGCAGATCACCGGTGCGCCCAGCGCGTGCGCGCACTCGATCAGCCACTTCAGGTTATCCGCTGCGGCTTGGCGGCATGCAGGATTGTCGCTCACCGGATTTAACTCCGGCGTCACAAAGGCCATCGAGGAAGTCCGCTTCAGCCCCAGGTCATCGAGCAGGGTGCCCAGCTCGCGGTAGGCCGCGACCTTGCCCTCCATAATCGGGATCTCAACGCCGTCCGCTCCGGACGCCTTAATGGACTCCAACGCCGCGACGTGTTCCCGCGTCACATACGTCGCCCACAGCAACAGATTCACGCCGATGTTCATGGTGTGTCCTCCAACAGGGCAGACACCTAGGTCTGCCCCTGCGGTTATTTCTCTTCCGGGATATCCAACTCCGTGAGCGTCTTGCGCATCCATGCCAGCGAGCGCTCGATCATGGGTCCGCCCGCGCCCTCGCACTCCATGCTGAGCGTGCCCGTGTAGCCGGCATCGCGCAGCAGAGTAAGACAGGCCTTGATGTTCTCCGCGTTGACGCCGTCGCCGATCGCGCAGTGGCTCAGCGCGATGCCGGTCGCATGGCCGCGCACCAGCGCCGCGAGCGATTCGGAGACATCCTTCACGTGCACGTGACGGATCTTGCTGAGAAAACGCTTCGCAAACTCAACGGGGTTCTGTCCGGCAATGAAGCTGTTGCCCGTGTCCAAATTCAGCCCTAGCCAGGGCGAATCGCAGAAGGCGAGCATCTTCTCCAGCATCTCCGGCTTGGTGGTAAAGTAGCCGTGGACCTCAATGTTGATGAAAATCTCATAGGCCTCAGCGACTTCGAGAACCTGCTCATACGAGCGCTTCATCATGTCCAACGCTTCGGCGTCAGAAAGTCCCGCCGGCCGATTCAACCCGTCGGTCGTGGCAATGCAGGGGGAGCCCGCATGCTTCGCCCACGGCAGCGTCTTCAGCACGTATGGCACGCCGTACAGCGGCCCGTCCTTTCCGGACAGAGGGAACGCCGCATCGACCTGCGAGAATTGGACGCCGTACTTCGCCATCTTGTTTTTCAGCATCAGCGGGTCTTCATACAGGGCGACATGCGGCTGGTAGCCCAGCCCGTGAATCCAGCTCACACCGTCAATGAGCCCGCATTCGATACTGTGAACGTCGTTCTTCTGCGCCCACTCCAGACAGGACTCGAAGCTTCTGAAACTTGTGTTGAACGCGTCTGTGTGGAATCCGATCTTCATGGTTTTATCTCCCTCAGTTCTCCAGCCCTGCCGCCCAAGCCGCGCCGCGTCGATACAGGGTTGCGACCGCGCTGTTCAACGCCTTCACGTCGTGGCCGAGGACACAGTGGAA
>JBBRJN010000241.1:0-5535 GCA_038219365.1 Kiritimatiellia bacterium
TGGTTTTGCCCGCAACCATCATGGGCCGGTCATCCTTGGCCCGCTCCATGCCGTCGGCCGCAAGCCGCGACATCGCAGGTGCGGGCGCGGGTGCCGCAGCAGCCGCAGCATGTGCAGCAAAGGGGTCGGACGCACTGCCGGAGGGGGCCATCAAGGCCTGCAGCTTGACCGCCTGCTTCACCCCCATGCTCTTGCGGAGTTCGTCGATCGCGCCGATCGCGCCTCCACCGGCGCCCACCTCCAGCGAGCCGGTCTGCACCGCGGTGTCGAAGCGGCGGTTGAAGGCCTCCATATCCGGCGGGATCAGCTCGACGCGCTCGCGGGTGTCGCGCACCACCGAGGGTTCCTGCTCGCGCAGCCGCTTGCCCAAGAGCACACGCTCGGCCGCATTCAGCCGTTCGAAGCGCCACGGCTCTACATATCCTTTAAGCTCGTCGTCCAGCAACCAGTGGTCCATGAAGGTCTTGTCCTTCTTGTTCTTCAGAGACGACGCGACCACCGCCGCGAAAAACTTCGGATCTTTTTGATAGAGGAAAAAGCTCAGCTCGTGGCAGGCGTATTTCGAATAGAGCCGCCGCTGTTCTTTGGCCTGCAACTCGGGCCAGTTCGCCACGAAGGAGAACTCGTTGAACGTCGCGTCGACGTTGAGCGTGGCCAGCAGCCGGTAGGCCTTGGCCACCGTGTCGTACGTCTCGAAGCGGGCGGTCGTCACATCGCCGATTGTCGCGGACGCCTTGGCCGCCACGGGCGTGATCCGCTTCTGTTCTGAATAGCTCTTCTTAGGATCGAGCCCGGCAGCCAGTCGCAACTCACGCGTCTCCACCGGCGAATTCTCCAGCGCAACCTGCTTCAACACGGAGGTGGTCGGGTCCACCGCCAGCACGCGCAGCTGCGGCAGCCCTTTCAGCAGGGCGCGCGGCACAACCACCTTGCCCGTTTTGTCCGGCACCAGATTCAGCAGCGTCACGGCGGGCTGCTTCAAAAAATCGAGGGCGACATAGCCTTCGGGCGACAGGGCCTCTACCGCCAGACTCGCAGGCGGCGCACCCGCGGCACGCGCTAAGCCTGCCGCACGCCCGCCATAGGCACGGCCCTCGGCCAGCGTTTCGGACGCCGCTTCGGTCGTACGCACCGCCCACGGATTCAGCAGCAGGCCCGGACGCTCCAGCATGTTGCCCGGATATTTCACGGCCTGCTGACGGTCAATGATGTAGCGGTACTCGTCACCGATGTCGCGGCCCGATTCGTAGAACGTGCGCGCCGGTTGCCACGGCTGCTGTAACAGCCCCGGCGTGCCCGAAAATCCCAAGCGCCCGAACACGTCATACGCGGGCAAATAGCGGGTGGCGAACACATGCACCCGCGTGAAGGGCGTGACGTTGGCTAGCCGGATCTCCACATTCTCTGCCGCAGGCGTGACCGAGATCACATTCAGCGGCGCGAGGCGCGGACGCTCCAGCGCTCGCCGGGTCGAAATCACATAGCCATCGTGCTCATCGCCCCCGGTAACACGAACTGCGATCTCACGTCCCTCGGCTTTTAGAACGAGCGAGTAATCTCCCGCCGGAAGACCGCGAAGTTCCAGGAAACCATCCGCCGATACCAAGGCCGCCTGCCAGTCCTTCACGAATTGGCCGTTACGTGTTTCCAGCAGGGAGGCACCTGAGACCGAATCCGCCGCGTCCCAAGTGATCGACACCCGTAACGTTTCACCCACCCGTCCATGCAGGGCGACGGGATAGGCGCAGGCCCCGTGCGAAGGCGACCATATGCGCTCGGCTCCGGCAGCCGCCTTGATGCGAAAACGCGCGATGCCCACCAGCGCACCCAGCTGCGCGCGACCCTGCGCGTCGGTCTTGAGCTCCACCTCCACCTCGTCGCGGAAGCAGCGGTGCTTGAAGAAGCAGGCCAGCGGTTCGTCCGGGAGGGCTTCGCCGTTTTTGCCGCGCGCGTCCACATAATATCCGGCGGCGGCGCGCCCGACATGCAGGGCCTGCACCTCCAGCGTGCGCTCCATGCCGTTCAGCGCAAAGGATGCGCCGTCGGAAAGCTCCTGTTTCTTGCTCTGGCTGAGATTCTGAATCCGCGCCTTGAGCACCACGTTAAGCTCGACGGTGTTCTCGGGCACGAGGATCTCCTGCACGGTTTCGGCGTCCTCGCGCAAGGCAAGCCCCGTGACTTCCTTTTCGGTCACGAGGCCCTGCAGGTCGGTTGAGCGGATCACCAGCCGCGGCTCTTCCAGCAGCTTAAGACTTGAAGGCTTGCCGTTCACGGTCAGCACCGGACGTACGGCGATCAGCGCCTTTTCGCGCCGGATCAGCGCTTCGCGGTCCACATAGACGCCGGCCTTTAGCGCGTAGTTTTCAGCCAAGTGGCTGAAGCGCACCAGCGAGGCGAATCCGTCCTTGCGGATCACGATGCTCTCGTTTTTCGGCGCAGTTGTGAAAGGCACGAGGACGCGACCCTCCTTATCAGCGAAAAACTCACGCCCGCCCAGCCAACCGCTCACGTCGGCCACGCGCTTGCCGGCCTCATCCAGAACCGTGAACGCATGTCCGGCGGCGGTCACCTCCTGAAGCACGTCGAACCGGCCCTTCTGCACCAGCGCGCGGCTGCTCTTTCCGTTGCCGATCAGCTCCACCACATACACGCCGCGGGCTTTGAGCTCCGGCAGCTCGAAAGTGTGCGCCAAGCGGCGCTCCGAGGGGGCCTTGTACTCAACGCGACGTGAGGCGGAGGCGACCAGCCCGTCGAGGTTGATGGCGAGGTTCAAAGGCTGGCCAGTCTCGCGGTAGTAGTTGAAGGTGTTGATCTCGTAGACCTTCACGAACAGCGCAGGCACGTTCTTAACGTAAGCGGTCAATGTCACTGCATCGTCCGCGCCGAAAAGCACGGGGTTGTTCTCAGCGAAATCGATATCGACGCGCTCCTTGAGCTGTTTGTACGACTCCGGCGTCAACATTGAGGCCCATTGCTGCGGGTCGCCGACGCCGTTGACGATCTTGGACTCGGCGAAAAGCGGCTTGAGGAAGTCGTCACGGACATACGCGCGGAAGGCCTCATAGTCGACCGCTTCGCGGAAGAATTCCAAGAGGAAGCTGCGCACCAGCGGCTGCTCGTTGGCGACAGGCGGCAGGGCAACGAGATGGAAGTCCTGTCCCAGCCGCGCGAGAAAGTCGCCACGCGGCAACTGCTGCCGGACCTCGTCGCGCAGGTAGGCGACGTCACGAGGCAGTTTGAGATACTCCATAAAGCGATCGCGGTCGTACACGCCCTTGCGCTGGTCATGGCGCAAACGGTTGTAGAGCACGTTCGCCTTGAGCGAATTGTGCACCGGGTCGAGCGTTTTCACAAAAGCGTACATGCGGTCGTAGTAGGCCTCGCGCGACGCCGTGTCGGTGTCGAGGTCAACCTCATTCTCCGACACGAGTTTGGCGAGATAAGCGTTCACGAAGGCCGGCTCGTTCCGCAGTGCGGGGCGCTTCTGCAAGAGCTCATCCATCTGCGCCCGTGTCAGCAGACGGTGGACCGGAAGAGACCCGAAGCCGCGGCTGTCGCGGAAGTTCAGGTCGGCCACGATCAGATCGACCAGCGCCGGATAGTCGGGACGGCGCAGGCGCGCCAAAAGATTACGGCGCTGCTCATCGTTGATCTTCTGTCCGGCGGCGAGAATCAGGCCCTCATCCTCAAGGCGCTCCAGGCTGCGGGGCTCCTCCGCGAGGGCGCGTTTCAGCAGCGTGTCGACGCTGATGCGGGCACTCTCCAAAACCTCAGGCGCGCTGTTGACGCGCTCCCCGGTCTTGCGCGCATGGCCGAAATACAGACCCAGTTCACGCCGCAGGTAGTCGAGCGTATTCTTGGGCTCCGTCTCATAATCGAGAACGGCCTGACGGTTAAGCAACTCACGGGCACCCTCCGTCACGGTGCCGTTGCGCGCGCGCAGCCAGCGGTCAATGACCTCTTGGAACCGCGGGCGCGCACCCGAAATTTGCGCGTGCAGGGCATGGTAGTAATAATACTCATCGGTGCCGGGAACCAGCTCTTTCAGAGCCGCCTCGCGGTCACTCGCCAGGCTGAAGGTCTCGATATACCCGATCTCCTGACCCCAGCCACTCAGGCCCAGCATCAACCCGCAAACAGCACCCATTCCGCTTTTCATGAAGATCCCTCCGGTTTCAGACGACTCGCGAGCCACATGACGGCTTTGTCTATTATACGTCAGCGCCCTGATCATTATTAGTGGAAAATAATTAAAAATGGGACATGAACGCCGAACGCTGAAGACCCAAGGCCCAACATCCGACTACAGAGCATCTCCATATGGTCTACGGCGGATGGTCTTAAGAGAGCGCTTGTTATTATCACACATCGCAAGGTGTGATAATCATGGGTTGCGGCGGGGGCAGGTCTTAAGTGGGCTATGCCCGTACGGCGGGACGTCCACGCCCGGGAGCGCAGCGGACGGGCCGGACCGCCGGCGACACGCCATGCGAGCGACACGCGTACGCCTGCCATGCGCCACACGTTCGCCGGGCGTCCGAGACGTACCGCCCGTACGTGCGGCTGCGACGGGTACAGAGGCCCATAGCCTCCCCACGGGCGAGACGCCCGTGCCACAGGGAACTGCGGAGCCACTAATTACCTGTCCCGCTATACACCGCTATACAGTCCCGCTGTACACGCTTTCATAAAAATGACCGACGATGCGTTCACGGCACCGCACGGAACAAGCGTGTGGTTTTCACGGCGGCCCGGTCGAGTGTATAAACCGAAACCGCGAACTCCTCTTCGCACGAACAGCCGATCAGGCAATCGGAAAAACCCGCCCCGCCCTTTTCATAAAGCGAGAGGGCGCGGCATACCCGGTCGTGATTTTCAAATGTCAGCGCCGGCGTACCCGACATTCCGCGAAGGAGCCGCACGATATCGGCGCGGTGATACCCACTCTTGATTTCTCCCAGACGCCCGACCCAAATCCTCTCGACAAGACGGAAGAGAAGAGAGAGACTGTTTGCCGACTATTCATTCTACCGAACCCCGTTCGTAACCTATGAAAAAAAGCCTGATAACCGTTATCCTCCTTCTTGCGCTAGGAGGACATGCGCTAGCCGCCGACGCGGCTGTAAAGAAGCCGAACATCCTGATCATCCTCGCGGACGATCTCGGCTACTCGGACATCGGCTGCTACGGCTCCGAGATCGCCACACCTAACCTCGACAGCTTGGCCAAGAACGGGCTGCGCTTCACGCAGTGCTACAACACCGCCCGCTGCTGGCCGACGCGCTCTGCGCTGATCACCGGCTACTACCCCCAGCAGATCCGCATGGACCCGCCGCGCGGCAGGTTGCCCGACTGGACGCGCACCCTGCCGCAGCGGCTCAAGCCGCTCGGCTACCGCAGCTACCACTCCGGCAAGTGGCATGTAAACGGCGCTCCCAAACCCGTAGCCGACGGCGGCTTCGATCACTCCTACGACTTGGAGGACCACGACCGCAATTTCAACCCGAAACAGCTCCTTGAGGATGATCAGCCCCT
>JBBRJN010000242.1:0-5527 GCA_038219365.1 Kiritimatiellia bacterium
CAGACGATGAGCGCGGGCTTGCCTTGGGCCTGTGGATCGGTGCGCGGCAGGCTGAGCCAGGTGAGGGCCTGGAGGGTTTTGCCGAGCCCCATCTCGTCGGCCAGCAGGCCATTGAGCCCAGACTCTTCGAGGAAGCGGAGCCAATAGACCCCCTCCTTCTGATAGGGGCGCAAGGTTTTATCCAGAGCGCCAAGCGGAACGGGTTTGAGGCGCGTGGTGGCGGCGCGGTTGCGGGCGGCTGCCTTCTCGCGCCAATCGGGAGGGTCCTCGACATCGATGCCGTCGATGGCTTGAAGTGAGGCCTGCACAAAGGGCGCGTAGAGCGTTGGCAGCAAGAAGTGGCCGGGGGCGCTGCTTTCGCGGCTCTGGCAGTCGTTGAAGATCGTGCGCATGGAGTCGACGGCGTCGCGGTCAATCAGCAGGGTCTGGCCGTCGCGCTCGAGAAAGGCGTCGCCGCGGTTGAGCGCGCGTTGGATCTCGGAGGGCGGTAGGGCGGCTTGGCCCGGAAGGTCAAAGGTGAAGCCGACATCGAACCACCCCATGTTTTTCTCAGCGATCTGAACGACCGGAGTGATGATCGGCAGCGCGTCCACGATGGACTCAAGTCTGTCGGAGAAGGCGATTTTCCACCCGCCGCGTCCCAGCGAGGGATATCCGCTGCCAAAGAAGTTGAGGGTTTCGCGCGTGCCGACCAGCGTATAGGAGGCCGCGACGGAGGTCGGCGAGCGGTCTTCCACAAAACCGTAACTTTTAAGCAGGTCAACGGCCGACTCTTCGGCCGGCAGGTTGCGGGTGTGGTATTTGAGGATGTCGTCGGGATCGGGCAGTGCGAATTCGATCTGCGTGTCAGGGGCAGCCGCGCAGAAGGCGTGCGTGCCGTAGACCGCCTTCAGCGTGGCGCGGAGCGAAGCCTTGCTGCCTTGGAGATCGAGGCGAAAAACGGGGCTGCCTGGAATAGCGGAGAAGAGGTCTGGGGTCTCCTCCATTTCGATGGGGGTGAGGGCCTTGAGGCTGGGCAGGTCGCGGCGCAGGAAATTGATGACCCGTTCGCGCGGCACGACTTCTTCCGCCTGATATATGCCGTGATAGGGCACGGGCAACACGTTTTTCATAGGCCAGACGTGGCCGTTGGCGCAGACGCGGCCGTGGCGGTTATGAACGAGGTAGACGGGAATTTCGCCGGGGCGCGCGAAGGGCAACTCGGTGCGCGGGAAGATGATCAGTTCGCCGGTTTCGTGATCCAGCTCGATGCGCAGGCTGGTCTGCATGGGGATCGTCTCGACGGTCAGGTCCTGCTTGCCGGCCACCACGAGGCGGGTATGGAAGGCCACGTCGAAAATGTTCAGGAAATCGGAGGGGGTCACTTCGAAGCGGCTCGGCGGAGGACCTTCACAGATATCTTCAAGCACGGTGAGCAGGGTGTCGTCTTCGGGCGAAAGGGCAAAGCTTGAACCGGGGGGGAGCGCCTCGGGCAGAAGCGTCGCGTCAGCGGTGAGAACCAACAGGCTGACGGTGATGCGGCCTTTCCAAAAGTCAACGGCCCAGGAGGGGGGCACGGCCACCCCGAGGCGTGCAGGTGTTCCGAACACGCCTCGTTGGAGGTAGGCGGTCTCAGCGGTTTCAGCGAGGCGGCGGGAGCGGCGCTGATCTTCTTGGTATTTTTGCTCGCGCAGGGGATCTGCGTGCCGCATCATGAGGGCAATGCCGAGGGCGACGACGTGCGGGCAGACGAGGCCCTGGTTACGGTTGGTGAAGCAGGGGCAGAGGCTCTCAATGGTGCCGTTCTCGCGGAGGCGAAGCTTGGTGTAGATTTCCGGAGCTGATTCTCGGGCGATGACGCCTTCGATCAGGTCACCCTTCATGTCGGCTTTGAGTATGGCCCCGCGCTTGACGAGTTGTTCGGCTAGGGCGTAAACCGACTCGCCACCCCATTTGACGAGCATGCTTCGTGTTATGTTAGACGGCCGCATGGCTCACCTGCTTGGCAGCGGTAGAGGGGCGCTGCTGGACGCGGGCACCGCCACGGCACGGTTGATCGGACGGGGCATGTCCATGATGTTCAGCATGCCCCAGGCGATGATGCAGGTGAGCACCCCGACGACAAGACCGATCTTAAGCCACTCGAAGAAAGCGATGTGAGCGTGTCCGCGCTTTTCGAGCAGGCCGAGCGCCACGATGTTGGCGGTAGACCCCACCACGGTGATATTGCCGCCGAAACAGGCACCAAAGAGCAATGCCCACCAGAGGATGGAGTAGTCTGCGGAGTGCTCTATCAACGACTGGATGACGGGCTTGAAAGCCGCCACAAAGACGATGTTGTCCACAAAGGCGGACCCGGCCGCCGTGAGGCCCAGAACCAAGGGGATCAGGGCTTTCGGACCGCCGGTGGTGATTTCGGCCAGCTTGTCAGCAAGGTTACGCGTAACGCCTTGTTCCTGCAGGCCGCCGGCGATAGCGAAGAGCAGCATGAAGAAGAGCAGCGTCCACCACTCAACCTCGTGTTCGACATAATAGCGCGCCCGCTGCGGACGATAGAGCATGAGCAGTCCCGCAATGAGGAGCGGCGTGACGATCAAGAGCGCGTTGGTGTTTTCGGCGCCGGTGATGCCAAGGATGTTTTCAATCTGATGGTGAAACGCAATGAGCAGGACGGTGGCCGTAAGCGCGAAAAGACCGCGGCGGTGGGGGATTCGGATCATGGGCCCCAAGCCTTGATTAACCTTGCGGTGCTCCTCCATTTTTTGCGACATCTCGGCGATGCTCTTGCGGTACCAGAGCAGCACGACGATCACGGTGGACACCAGTGATACCATCGCGATCGGCAGTGCGCCGAACATGAACTGGCTGAAGGTGAAGCCCGCTTTGTTGCCGATGAAAACACCTACCGGGTTGCCCAGCAAGGTCGCGGATGAACCGATGTTTGTGCACAGGACGGCGATCAACACGAAGGGTGTGGCCTTGATCTTGAGCGTGTCACAAACTTGAAAAACCAGGGCCAGCACGACGACGATCGACGATATTTCGCCGATGATGCCCGAAAGAAGGGCCGATAATCCGCAGAGGATGACCGTGAAGGTTGTGCCCGTCATCTTTTTGTTGAGGACAGTCTGGATGATCCATGTGAGGAAGCCCAGGTCTTTGAGCGCACCGACGATCACCATCATGCCGATGAGGAACAAGATGATGTCCAGCTCGGTGGCTCGCAACAAGCCTTGGAGGGTCATGGAACGCGTGGCCACGAGCACGGCGACGCCGATAAAGGCGACGGCTACGCGGTGCGTCCAGAAAAAGAGCGTGGTGCAGATGACGGCGACGAAGGTACAAACAGCCACAACGGAGGGCACCTGTGGAGCGAGTCCGGCGCGGTGGGCTCCCCAGCCCAAAAAAGCAGTGATGCCGGCCATGAAGCCGATTTTAATTAAGGCGTGAAGCGGGGATGTCTTAACGACAGGTTCGCTGTACATGGCGGATTACTCCCGGAAGATTTTATTAAGAAAACGAGGCAGGTTAATGACGCCCATGAGTTTTTGGCCATTGAGCACATAACAGCGCGAGGCGTTGTGACGGGTCATTTCGCCCGCCACTGAAACCGCAGGGGCCTTCATCTGGACGGAGGCAAACTCTTGAAGGAGGATATCGGAAAGCCACGTGTTCTGCTCGTTGCGGAGAATCGTGGTGAACGGCTCAAAATTGATGATCGGCGAGAGGTCGGACATCCAGAGCAGGTACTCGGGAAGGCAAACCTTGAGCAGCGCACCTGCCTGGACAATCCCGACCATGTCTCCTTCGCGGTCAAGTACCGGGATTTCGCTGACTTGATTGGCGATAAAACAGTCGATACACGTTTTCAGGTTGTCATTGTTGCGCAAGGCGATGAACTCGTCACTCATGATATCGGCGGCGCACACGTAATCCGGCAACAGCATGCCGCCGCGCTCGAAGAAGCGCATGACCTCTTCGGGCGTTTTGAGCTGCGAAACCGCCCGCGCGGCATCGTGGTCGCGCAGGATCGTGGCCAGAGCCCGGAGAATCTGCAGGTAGAGCCCGGGCTGATCGCGTGGGATCAGCACAAGCAAAATCAGATGGACCGGTGGCTCGCTCTCGGAAAAGACGATTCCTCGGGCTGACGTGGCGACACCGACATAAGGGCGCTGGAGATCCTCTAAACGCGCATGGGGAATCGCAATGCCGTTGGAGACGACGGTGTCGCTGGCGTTTTCCCGCTCGATGATGGCGTTGTAATAGGAATCCACTTCAATGATCCCATGACCATTGGCAAGATGCGTCAGAAGCTGCCGGATGAGCTGGTTTCGCGAGACCTCCTCCTGATGGATCAGGATGTCATCCGCGCTAAAAAAAGAGGTGAGCGACAGATTGCTTTTTGGCGGTGGTGCTGATTTACGCATAAAGAGACTTCCAATGTCGATCCACACGAGTGGCGTCAGGCACCACACGTGAAAGACACGTCAGTGATTCAGTTTCTGGACGTTACTTTATATGATTCCGCTTGCGCGTTCAACTCCTAACTCCTAACTCCCGCTTCCTGAATAGCCCCGTGACACGGTAAGAGGTTGACGGTCTGGTATTTTATAGAGTATTTATTAAACAACAGGGGTGCGAAGGATGTTGAAAACAAACGGGATTCAAATGTTTGCGAGTTAAAAATCGGAAAGAGGAGGCGCTGATGAGTCGTAAAAAGGGTACGCTTGTTTTTATGGCGGGTTGTTTCGCGGCCAGTGTGTCATGTGCCGCGACGCTGAATGAGACAGAGTCGCGGCTCATCAAGTCGCGGCTCGTGCCTGCGCCACAGATGGTCACGCTGACGGATGGGCCGGACGTGGTGCTCGACGCAACGGTTAACGTGACGTTCACCTGTGCAACCAACGGTCCGTTTGCTGCGGAACAGACCTTGAAAACCTTTAAGGAGTGGTTTGGGATTTCGCCTGAGCTGCGGCTCGTTAAGTCAGCGCACATGCTGCAAAAGGCCGATGCGTATCGGATCACTGCCGCGCGGGGGGCGCTGACCATCGAGGCTGCCGACGCGGGGGGGGCACGAAATGCGCTGCGCACGCTGCGACAGCTTGCCGAACCGGTACGCGGCACGCGTGAGGTAAACGCGTATTTCATACCCGAGGTGGTGATCGAAGACGCGCCTGCCATGGCTTTTCGCGGGTTCCACATCTGCTGGTTCCCCGAGAATACCCCTGTTCAAATTGAGCGGTGTCTCCGACTGGCGGCCTTTTACAAAATGAACGCCGTGGTGTTGGAGCCCTGGGGCACATTCGTCTCAAAGAAGCATCCCGAGTTGGCGTGGCCAGGCAGCACCATGACCGTGAAAGAGGTGCGTCGTCTGGCCAAGATTGCTGAGGGGCTGGGGGTGACGCTCATCCCACAGTTCAATCTTTTTGGACACGCTTCGGGCTCACGTATATGCTCAGGAAAACACGTTGTGCTGGACCTTCATCCGGAACTTCAGCCGCTTTTCGAGCCGCTCGGGTGGACCTGGTGTCTGAGCAACCCTGAAACC
>JBBRJN010000243.1:0-5519 GCA_038219365.1 Kiritimatiellia bacterium
CCCACTCCCACCATCCGAGCGGCACAAACAGCACGATAACAGGAACGAGCAACAGCGAAATCAGCAGTCCGGCACCGGTCGGCTTACCAACCGATTTATGGCCCCCGTCCGCCGCCAGAATTTTGCCACGGTCAGTCGGCAACCGGTTCCACAGGCGCGGCAGGTACTTCCAAACGAGCAACCCGCCGGTCAGCGTGCCCGCCGCCAGCAAGATGATGTGCGACGAAAAAAGCCGGAAGGGTCCCCAGAGCGTCGTCAGATACGGCGCGATCCAATACAACATCGTGTCACCCTCTTTTCCGGACTAACGTAGTTGCCGCAGTTGCCGCGCCATCGCCGCGATGTGCGCGGGCGTGGTGCCGCAGCACCCGCCCAGAATCGAGGCGCCTGCCGCAACAAGCCGTCCAACTTTCGTCGCCATCTCCTCCGGCGACTCAGGGAAAACCGTTTCGCCGTTGACGAGGACCGGCATGCCCGCATTGGGCATCGCGATGAGCGGCACGCCCGGTGCCGCCGAACGGAGTCGTGCGACGATCTCAATCATATGGTCCGCACCCGTGCCGCAATTCGCTCCGATGATCTGGGCACCCGCCGCCAAAGCCTGTTGCGCAAACTGCTCGGGCGTCACGCCCATCATCGAGGCATACCCGCCGTCCGGTTGCGGATCGAACGTGAAACTCGCAAGACAAGTCAGCCCCGTGCACGCGCGCACCGCGCGCACCGCGACACAACACTCCTCGATTGCCATCATGGTTTCGACGATCACCGCATCGGCCCCACCGGCCTCGAACGCCCTGGCCTGCTCCGCGAACGCCTCGTAAAAGGCCGCCTCGGTCTCGTCTCCGTAGGGCTCCATGAACGCGCCTGTCGGCCCCATGCTGGCCATCACGTGCTGCGTGTCGCCGGCAACCTGCCGACCCAGCGCGGCACCGGCGCGGTTGATGCTTTCAGCCGACCCTGCCAATCCATAATGCGACAGCTTGTAGCGGCTGCCGCCGAAGGTGTTGGTCTCGACAATCGAACTGCCCGCGTCACGATACGCCTGGTGGATCGAGCGGACCCGCTCAGGCTTATCCAAACACCAGAGTTCAGGACACTCCCCGGGGGCTAGCCCGAGCATGTGAAGCTGTGTGCCCATGCCGCCATCGCAGATGAGAAGCTCTTCTTTTGCCTGTAACTCAAGGCGCTTCATCGTATTTCCTCATTTCAAACAAAGGGGTTACGGCGGAAAAAAGGTCAACCTTATCCGCCAAATAAATGAAGGAAATGATAGCAGAAAACGCCTACAGGAATAAAGCCGCAAACAAAAAAAAGGGGGAAGCCGCAGTTGCTGCGGCTCCCCCAAAAGAGATCGCTGGTTCAACAATTACTTGCTGAGAACAGCATCTTTGGCGGCTTTCGCCAGACGGAACTTCGCGACCGTCTTCGCCGGGATCTTGATCGTCGCGCCGGTCGCCGGATTACGGCCCATGCGTGCAGGACGCTTGACCTTGATCAGCTTGCCGAGACCGGGAAGCATGATACCTTTCGGATCCTTCGCGCCAGCATAAGCGATGTTAAGCAGTGTTTCATAAACCAAAACAGCCTGCTTCTTGCTGATCTCCGCGGCCTCTGCGATAGCGGCCATAATTTCGCTCTTCGTCTTCGGCGTTGCCTTCTTAGCCATAAGTTTACTCCTTGTTTTGCATGGGATTAAAACCCACAACGATTTACACCATAATCTATTTTTCTTAAGAATCAACACCAAAAGTGAAAAACCTTAATATTTTTTCATTATTCCCTCTTGCATTCCCACTGGATTGCCGCGTGAAACCGCCGCAGGCTTGGTCAGTGACGGGGGTGAAACTGCGCGTGAGTGCGTGTGGCATGCCCGTTATCGACATGCGTGTAGACCTGCGTGGTCGCGATATCCGCATGGCCCAGCATCTCCTGAATCGCACGAATTTGAGCACCGTGCGTCAGCAAATGGCTCGCAAAACAATGGCGCAAAACATGGGGTGATACGCCTACAAACAGCTGTGCGGCTTGCGCACGTTTCACCAGCATGGTAAACACGCCCTGCCGTGTAAAAGCCCCCCCCCGCTGCGTCAGGAACAAGCCCGTCTCCTCCGTATTCCCGCGAGCGAAGTGGGGCCGCGCCAGCGACAGGTAACGCACGAGCCAGTCCGCCGCCTGAGAGCCCAGAGGAATCAGCCGCTGCTTGTTCCCTTTGCCGACACAACGCACCAGGCCCTCTTCCAGACGCACGTCTGAAACGCGCAGCGCGGTGACCTCCGATACCCGCAACCCGCACGCGTAGAAAAGCTCCAACATGCTGCGGTCGCGCACCTCATGCGCTGAGTTGCCGGACACCGATTCAAGGAGCCGCGCGACCTCTGTCTCCGACAGCGTGTGCGGTAGTTGCCGGCCCTTGTCGGGCGCATCCATGACCGCTGTGACATCGGAGGGGACTTTACCTTCGGCGCACAAATAGCCGAAGAGCACTTTAATGGCGATCAGCCGTCTCGCCCGCGTGGCCGCGCACATCTGCCGTTGACGTTGATCCTCAATAAACGCTGCGATGTGGTCGCGGGTAACATCGGGGAAACAAGCGATCCCGCAATGCTCCTCAAGAAAGGTGACAAACGCGCGAAGATCGGTCTCGTAAGCAGCCTGGGTGTTGGGAGACAGGCCACGCTCGTAGGCAATATGATCGAGGAAGTGTACGATCTGCCCACGCATAGCACCCGTCTATTTCGCCGCGGCTGTGCGGATCGCTGGAATGCCGTTCGCCTCATACCCGGCTTCAACGATCGCGATTTCAATATTTTTGTGCGCGACCACCATGGAGTCGTACGTAAGGATGACCGTATGCGCCTTCACGTCATACACGGCCTGCTCTTTGTTCACGCCGTTCAACGGCGCCAGCGCCTTGCGGATGCGTTGTACATCTTCCTCACCCGACAGGGCCGGAATATTAACCGTCATCGTGCGCACATCCGACTCGCGGCAACCCGTCACGAGCAAGAGCCCCATCAGCGTAACCAAAGAAAGCATCTGTTTCATGGTTGTAATATAGCGAAAGGGGGGCCTCCTCGTAAACGAAAATTCGAGTGACCGCGTAATCGGTTAGTGACAGGGGTGTGGCAGGTACGCGCGAGGGGAAGTGGAAGGATGGCGTAGCCGAGCGCCGGTCTCACGGCCTGCGGATCGGAGGTGATGGTTCTCGTTCGCGGCGTCTCGGCGACCCCGGTCACTGAGTCGGTATGTACAACGGCAGGCCGCCGAAGATTGCGGCGAACATATCGGTTTGCGGATCTTGCGCGTACCTGTCCAGCGCCTGTGCCAGGCGCGCGGCCGGGTCGATGCAGCAGGCTTTGAGCGTGTGCAGGACGCTCATGAGCACGCTCCGGGTCTCGCGCCCTTTGACGGACTGGGAGCCGTGGCTGACCTTGCGCGCGATGGCCAGCGGGCGGACGGCGCGTTCGACGGCGTTGTTCTCGGCCGACACGCGCGGGTCCTCGGTCCAGTGCCACAGGCGCGCGGCGTTCTCGCGGAAGATGCCCTGGATGTGCTGCACGGACGGGTGCCTCGCCGGGGCGTTGGCGATGTCTTCGATCCTGCGCCGGATGAGTGCCGCGCGCACGAGGTAGGTCACGTTGTCCCCGGCGCAGGCGGCCCACAGCGACATGGCCGAGCACAGCCAGGGGACGAGTGCGTCCGCGAAGGCCGCGCACTCGGCGGAGGCGGGGTTCTCCCTCACGATTTCGAGCGTGTCGCGCTTCAGGTGCTCGAAACAGTAGCCGCGCTTCCCCTTGAAGCAGTTGTAGCCGGCGTAGCGGTCGGTCATCAGTATCCCCGTGCTGTCGGCGAGCACTTCGGACGGGACGGACATGGCGCGCGTCTTCTCGCAGACGAAAAGCCTGACGCGCCCGGCGACGAACACCCAGGCGTAGCCGTTGTCGCCGTCCGTGCGCCACGGCGTCTCGTCGGCATGCTTCACGGCGGCGTCCCTGAACAGGCCGCGCAGCCCGTCGGCGGCCGGCGTGGCCAGAACGGCGAGGCGGTGCATCCCGTTCAGGAGCGTTCCCTTCGGCACGCCGAGCCTCTGAGCGACCGTCCCCATCGGGACGCCGTCCAGGCAGTAATCGGCGGCGGTCCGCGCCAGGACGCTGTTGCACAGCCGGGTCTTCGGCAGCACGCCGGGAATGCGGGGGCGCACGGGCTTGCGGCAATGCGGGCAGTAGAGCGCCGGCACCCGCACGCGTCTGCGGAACGCGGGCAAGGGGTGGCAGTCGATTAGCTCGCGCACGTCCTCCGCCCCGCCCGGGAAGTCCTCCAGGGCGCCTCCGCAGCAAGGGCACGCGTCCGGCGCGGGGAGGTCCTCAATTTCGGGATCGGGACCCTCCGGCGTCTTCCAGCCGTGCCCCGCATGGCCAGGCCTTGCGCCGCCCTTGCGCCGCTTCGTCTCCTCCTCGGTCAACTCGGGGAGCGACGGCTTGACCAGCCGCTTTGACGAGGGCGTCGAGAGTCCGAACGGCTGCTCCTTTGCAGTGCGCTCCTGACGGGAGAGATTCGCCTTGAGCCGCGCGATCTCCTCTTTGAGCCGCGCATTCTCGGAAAGAAGGCTCAGGTACTTCGGGCAGTGGCAGTCCTGCGATGCCCGTTGCGAAACCGTCACGCCTCGGCCTCCCCTCGCAGCGCGAGCACCAGGTCGCGCCCGGCTGCGGCCATCAGCCTCTCAAGCTCCCGCCCGTTCGCTATGCCCCCTAACCGGGTTTCGACCCCCTTTTCGAGACGCAGACCCTGTCTGACCCTGACCCTGATCCGGCTCGGTATGTTGGAGGCGGGCTGTCGTATGTTTGATGCCTGTTCGACTAGTCTAAATTTTAGACTAGACTCCTTATAGAAGAGATTTAAAGAATTTATTAAGAAGAATTCTAGGGATGTTTTGCAGTGCTACACGAAGCCTTCCCGGTCAGATCCCATTCGACGTTTTTTCCGGTTTCGGCTTGACAGCGCAACGCGCGGGTTTTGTATATCTTCAGGCAACGGGAGGCACTGGCATGCGCGACGAAAACGATCTCACATCACCGCAGGATGTCGCCGAGAACATTTCGGACGGCCGCCCGCCGCCGCCGTTCATCGGGCTTGATCAGTTCTTCGATGAGCCGGAACCCTCGGAAGACAGGCGCGCCCGCGGCCTGCTGGGCTGGGCGGCGCGTGCGGACAAGGCCCAGCGCGGCGGCCTCGTGAATTTCGCAGGCTGGTGCGCCCGCGCACCCGACGCCGAGCGGCGCGTGATCCTGCTGCTGATGGAGCAGTACGCGGGCCGCATGCCGATGGGCGCGGTCAACGACGTGGCGGCCGCCGCGTCCGTCTCGCGGCAGACGGTGTTTAACGCCATCAGGCGGTTCCTCTCGTATTTTCCCGGCGCGATCTCGGACGCCCGCAGGAGTAAAGGCTGATGGATCTCGAAACGCTCAAGCTCATGAGGTTCCCCGACTGCTACGCGCGGCTGCGCCTGGGCTTCGGGCTGT